>JAPLTI010000013.1 GCA_026398285.1 Verrucomicrobiota bacterium | reverse complement strand
TGGCATTGCATCAAGCAGAGACGCCGCTGCGCGGCTGAAAAATGGGACATGCGAGACGATGTCCCTCCCGGGTTACGACTCGCGCTGCTGCGCGGAGAGCGAAAGAGGGGAGCATGGTCGTCCCGACCGTGAATGACGCTGGCGTGGCAGCGCAACGGGGTTTGGTAGATCATTTTTGGGGGCAGGAGCATCACGATTTGCGGTAGGCTCGGAACAATTTTCATTAGTCCGCGAGTTGGCATTGCATCAAGCAGAGACGCCGCTGCGCGGCTGAAAAATGGGACATGCGAGACGATGTCCCTCCCGGGTTACGACGCGCGCTGCTGCGCGGAGAGCGAAAGAGGGGAGCATGGTCGTCCCGACCGTGAATGACGCTGGCGTGGCAGCGAAACGGGCTTTGGCAGAATCATGGATGGCAGAAACATTGGGGGGGGCAGTGGGGTGGCTGAATAACCTGTGGTAAAAAATCTACCGCAGCAGGCCGTATTTGAGGATGCAGCGGATGGCGCTGATGCCGTCTTTCCAGCCGATTTTTTTGCCTTCGGCGTAGGTGCGGCCGTGGTAGGAAATGGCGACTTCGTAGATGCGGGCGCCGGTGCGGGCGATCTTGGCGACGATCTCGGGTTCGATGCCGAAGCGGTTTTCTTCGAGCTTCACGGATTGAATGAGTTCGCGCTTGAAAACTTTGTAGCAGGCTTCCATGTCGGTGAGGTTGAGATTGGTTGTCATGTTCGACAGGAGGGTGAGGAATTGGTTGCCGAGCGAGTGCCAGAAGTAGAGCACGCGGTGCTCGTGCGAGCCGATGAAGCGGGAGCCGAAGACGGCGTCGGCCTTGCCGCTGAGAATGGGCTTGAGCAGCGCGGCGTAGTCCGCCGGGTCGTATTCAAGGTCGGCGTCCTGGATGAGCACGATGTCCGCAGAGGCTTTGCTGATGCCGGTTCGCAGGGCAGCGCCTTTGCCTTGGTTGCGCTCGTGCCGGTGCAGGCGAATTCGCTGCTCGGCGGCCGCCGCGTTTGTCAAGACCACGAATGTGCCATCTGTGGAACAATCATCCACAACCACCACTTCGGCCACGCAGGGCTGTGCGAGCACCAGCTGCAGAACGGATTCTACTGTGGCTCGTTCGTTGAATACAGGCATGATGACAGAGACATTGGGAGTGGTAGTCAAAGACGCGCTCATAGGCTCCCAGTCTAAGTTTGCGGTGCTTCAAAAAAGAAGAAAAACCGTGCCGGACGAATGTGACGAACTTGTCACAATTGTTTTGTTGGCCGAGACAGCTGAGTTGTCGATGAATGTCTCGTCGGTGAGGAGTGTCCATCTCCAAATCGAAAGACGAACAGAAAACCACTAATATACTAACTCATGAAAAAACCATCAGCACTTCTCGCTCTATTCGGGGCCGGGGTCATTGCGTTGTGCACTGCCGAGCAGTCGTCCGCCGCTTTTGCCAACGGTGACCTGCTTCTGAGCTTCCAGGCCACAGGCGGTCAAGGCGTCACCTCGACCTATGTTGCCAACCTCGGGACCGGCTACTCTTATCGGAATGCCGTCTCCAACATCTCCAATGTGACAAGCATCGGCGGTGATCTTACCACCCTCTACGGAGCGAACTGGTATGACCGCACCGATCTTTACATTAATATCATCGGTAACCAAGCTGCCGGCTATAGTCCCGCCAACCAAGGTGGTCCTGTGGTGAACGGCGACGCCCGCAACACTATCTATGTGAGCCGCGCGCGCACCGATTCCGATGCCACCAGCTACACAGCTTGGAGCGGCGTGGCTTCGGCAATGGGCACTGTGGGCACACAGGCCCAGACCTACAACACAGCGGTCTCCTCGTTTTTGAGTAGTGCGAACTCGGCGACCATTGCGACTTCCACTGCGAACACGATCGAGGACTTCACGACCCCGGCGGGATCACTGCTGCTAAACTTCAGCAACTTCTCTGCCGATTTCAACCAAGCCTTTGGCTCTGGTTCGCTGTTCAATATCAGCGGAACCAACTACGAAGGCGCTCTGACCCTGCAGCGTATCAATCGTGTGGACGGAACCACCGGAGCTCTCGCTGGAAACTATGTCGAGCCCGGCATCGCGGCAGGCACCGGTTCCAATGAAGGCTTCTTCGCCATCAGCAGCACCGGCCAAGTGGATTATATCACTTCCGCCGCTGTGCCCGAGCCTTCCACTTACGCTCAAGCGGCAGTGGCTCTTCTCATCGCAGCCTTCTTCATCGCTAAAAAGCGTCGCAAAGCTCAATCCCAAGCCCAATTCTAACCCAAAACTCAAATTAAACTCTTAATCATGAAACTCAAAAATTCCTTGCTTCTCGCTGCTGCGACCTTTGTTGCAGCATCTTCAGCAAACGCCCAGACTGTGATTGATATCACAGGATCCACGGCCGGCCGCTCGGCCGTGCACAACGCCATTCGCACCGTTCTGTCAAACGAAACATTCGCTTACAATGGAGCCAATTTCAACGGTGCCTCCAAGGTTATCTTCAAGGGAGATATCAGCGGCACACCGGTTATCATCCGCACCTCTTGGTCTGGATCTGCGGCCGGCGTTCGCGATGTGGCTCAAAACAACTCTTCGGTATGGTTTCCAGCCACCACCATCGACACGAACAGCTTGAACAACACTGCTGTCAGCATGGCCGACAACTCGGCCAATACTGTGCAGAATACGGCAGAGATCGCCTATTCGGATGTCTTCCAAAGCTCGACGATCTATGGATCGCCAACCTTGAACGACGACACCGCAGGCATCATTCCTTTCAAATTCTATGCAAGTGCCGATGCTCCTGCGTCTCTTACCAACATCTCCTCGCTTCAAGCAAGATCGCTGTTTGGTGTTGGTTTTATCCCACTCGCGATATTTACCGGTAATGCAAGTGACCAATCATCCTACATTTATGCTACAGGTCGCGATCCGGCATCCGGAACTCGAATCACCGCCATGGCGGAAATTGGTTACGGCGTCTTTGGTAATGTGCAGCATTACCAACCCACGATCGCCTCTGGTGCGGTGACTGCGGTCACCCTCTGGCCTGCGGGAACCTATGCGGAAGGCAATGGTGGATACAGCAGTGGAAGCTCTGTCAAAACGGCTGTTGAAGCTAATGGCTTCGCCAATGGATTCGGTATGATTAGCTTCACTGGCGCATCCGACTGGTCTGTTATCGCAAAAGAATTGAGCTACAACGGCATTTCCTACAGCGCAGACAATGTGAAACAAGGCAAGTATACCTTCTGGGGCTACCTGCACCAGATGCGCCACAGCAGTCTCTCAGGCACTTCATTGAGCTTCTACAGCTTGCTCCTTACAGCAGTTCGCGCTGATACCAGCTGGTTGGTGAAAACCACTGACATGAGCGTGGCGCGGTCCGGTGATGGTGCTCTGATCAATCCAACGTATCCTTAACCTGATTACACAAGTCGTTTAAAAAAAGTCTGGCCAGCGGGTTCTTGCCCGCTGGCCATTCTCTTTGAGATATTTCAATGAAATGCCACAAGACCATTGCTGTATTGGATTTCTTCGATGGGCTATGTTTTGGCAACGCACGACATGGACTGCCGATTGGGATTTTTTTCAGCGCCCCCAGAGAGGACGATCTATCAACGATACTCCTGCAATTCCAAAGCAGCAGTTTGATAAAATGAGAGCGTTAATTCTAATCGGAACTGGAGTGGTTTTTGCCGGCTTGTGCATCGCGATTCTGCTTTATGGCTCGCCCCAAGCCCCGAGTTTACAACGGTCCGAAGCGCTGAACGCCAGCGGGCAGATCTTTGCACCTTCCGAAACATCCCTTCTGGTTCGCGATTCACAAACCATCCACAAGCCAATTTCCGCTCCAGCGGGCTCTTTTGAAGAGAACGATCATAGTTTGACGCCTCCTTCAACTACGGCTTCCTCTTGGACCCCGGGAGTTGTAAACCAGGCGAGCCCTGCCAAGAATACGACAGCTCCAGTGAGTTCGAAGGATTCGCACACTAAGTTCTTTGCCAAAGCACCTAGTCAGCCCACTGACACCATTCAAGAACCTGCAGCCACCGCTCCGATTTTCTCGGCCGGAGTTCGCACCATAGAGGTTCCTGCCGGCGAGAACTTGCCACTGTTTCTGAGCGAAGTGATGGCGGAGGATGAATTCACGCCGACAGAAATCGCAAAGAATGCGGCACTGGCTGAGGAGTTTTTGGCCTCGGCAGCCCAAACCGATGCGGTTTCCCAACCCAAGCGCTGGCGGCAACTGGTCAACCAAGCGGATGAACTTTTCCGCACATGGTATGGAACGGATGCCTTCCTTGCGATGGAATCTCGCCGACATCGGGAACTGATGAATGACCAAAGCGTTTCCAATCCATGAATCGAATCTTTCCACTTTGTTTTCTCCTCGATCTCGCGCTTCTCAGTGAAGCAGGGATGGAGCGTCGAAGGAAATCTCTAAATAGGCCAAGCCGATAATCGCTGCCGAGCTGAACCTCCTGTCTCGCCTGTTGGCTGAGCCCGCTGAAAACGGGCATGACCACCGACCCAAAGGTGGGATTTTGCGAGCTGGATTTCATAGCCCGCATCTTGACTCCATGGCCCTGCGGGGTGATCGAAAAATCATCAGATACTTTGTTACGGAATTGTCACAAAAGTTTTGTTGGGCACCTGCCGATCTACAGAGCAAAGTTACAACTCCTCTTTTTCCGCTTAGCGGAATCTCAGAGCGCCAATTTCTACAAAAATCAAATCACCATTTTATGAAATCCACCAAACTACTCGCGTTAGTTGCAGCAGGAGCTTTTTCGTTGGGAACCGTTCAACTGTCTTCGGCGGCCTTTTCCAACGGCGACCTTCTTTTGAGTTTCCAAGCAACAGGAGGTGAAGGTGTCACCAGCACAATTGTTGCCAACCTCGGCACAGGTTATTCCTATCGCAATGCCACATCAAATATTTCGAATGTCATCAATATCGGCGCCAATCTGAGTTCAGTATTTGGCAACGATTGGTATGACCGCACCGATTTGTATTTTAATATCATCGGCAACAAAGCCGCCGGCTATTCGCCCGCCAATCAAGGTGGACCTGTGGTGGACGGTGACGCCCGCAATGCAATTTATGTGAGTCGCGCACGCACTACTTCCGATGGCACCAGCTACACTGCTTGGAGTGGTGTGGCTTCGGCAATGGGCACTGTGGGCACGCAAGCTCAGACCTACAACACGCTCGTGTCTTCACGTCTGAGCAGCGCCAATGTCGCAACCATTCAGACTTCCGAGAATAATACCATTGAGGAATTCACGACGCCAGCGGGATCATTGCTGTTGAATTTCAGCAACTTTGCTGCCGATTTCAACCAAGCTTTCGCTTCCGGTTCACTGTTCAATGTTAGCGGCACTGATTACGAAGGGTCACTCACCCTGCAGCGTATCAACCGTGTTGACGGAACCACAGGAGCTCTTGCTGGAAACTATGTCGAGCCCGGCATCGCGGCCGGCACGGGTTCGAATGAGGGATTCTTCGCCATCCGCAGCACCGGTCAGGTGGATTATTTCGCACCGGTTGCTTCGGTCAGCGCGCCGGTGATCAGCAGCGCAACTTCGCAAAATGGCTTGAGTGTGAACGCAACCACGGGCCTGATCTTGGGAACACCAACAACGGCAGGAAACTCCACCGCAACCATCAATGCGACCAATTCTGGAGGAACTGGAAATGCCACGCTCACGATTTCCATTCTCCCCGCAGCTCCTGCGATCGCCAGCGCGACTTCCGCCAGCGGCCAAGTTGGAACAGCCTTCAGCTATCAGATTGCCGCCAGCAACAATCCTGCCTCGTTTGGTGCGTCTGGCTTGCCAGCAGGCTTGAGTGTGAACGCAACCACGGGCCTGATCTTGGGAACACCAACAACGGCAGGAAACTCCACCGCAACCATCAATGCGAGCAATTCTGGAGGAACCGGAAATGCCACGCTCACGATTTCCATCCTTGCCGCACCTCCCGCGATCACCAGCGCGACTTCCGCCAGCGTCCAAGTTGGAACAACCTTCAGCTACCAGATTGCCGCCAGCAACAATCCTGCCTCGTTTGGTGCGTCTGGCTTGCCAGCAGGCTTGAGTGTGAACGCAACCACCGGACTAATCTCGGGAACTCCGACAACAACTGGCTCCGCAAACATCACGCTCATAGCTACTAACTCCTCTGGAGCGGGCAATGCCACGCTGATTCTTTCAATTACATCTGAACCGGTCAGTGCGCCGGTGATCGGCAGCGCCGCCTCGCAAGGTGGCCAAGTTGGAACAGCCTTTAGCTACCAAATTGCCGCCAGCAACAATCCCACCTCATTTGGCGCGTCTGGATTGCCGGCAGGCTTGAGCGTGGACTCTGCCACAGGTTTGATTTCGGGAACTCCGACAGACGATGGAGACTCCACCGCAACCATCAATGCCACCAACACGGGTGGAACTGGAAACGCCACGCTCACGATTTCCATTCTCCCCGCAGCTCCTGCGATCACCAGCAATGCGTCAGCCAGCGGCCAAGTTGGAACAGCCTTTAGTTACCAGATTGCTGCCAGCAACAATCCTTCCTCGTTTGGTTCATCTGGCTTGCCAGCAGGCTTGAGTGTGAACGCGACCACTGGCCTGATCTCGGGAACACCAACAACGGCAGGAAACTCCACCGCAACCATCAATGCGAGCAATTCTGGAGGAACCGGAAATGCCACGCTCACGATTTCCATGCTACCCGCAGCTCCCGCGATCACCAGCGATACTTCCGCCAGCGTCCAAGTTGG
>JAPLTI010000178.1 GCA_026398285.1 Verrucomicrobiota bacterium | reverse complement strand
GGACGATGCGTGTGAATTTCCCAAAAAGGCCGCCTACCGGCTGGAGGCGGGCTCGCATGATCGTATCCTGAAGATTGGAAGTCACCGAGCTGATCTCTTGGACCACGGATTGCATCTGAGAATTGTCAGGGCCGTTATCCGAGCGGCCGGCTATCCGCAGGAGTCGGTTGCGGCCGAGAACCATTTCGCCCGCCAGATTCATGAGCGAGTCGAGAAGGCCTACACTGATGCGAATGGTTTCCTCGGGTTTGCGTCTGGCAGCTGCAACGGGCTTGGGATCAATCTGCGTGGCTGCGGGCTCCGCAGGTTGAGGCGCGATGGCGGGGACCGTCGGCGAGGTCGGCACGATGCTTTGAGATACAACAGGCTCAGGAGGCGTTTCCTGAATCTCTTGCGGTTCGTGCACGAGAGGAGCCGTTTTTTCAGTTGGAACTATTTTTTCAGCCGGAGCTGTTTTTACCCATTCGCCCAGTTTGGAGGATTCAATCTGGTGGATGTTTTCATCAGCCAGGCCGAGTGCGCCGCACAGGATAAATGGCTCCAAGGCCGTTACAAAAAAGAAACGGCAAGAGACATCGGCCTCTGCACAGTTGGAGAGAGTGACATGATCCGGCAGTGAGGCTTCGGTGCCTATGAGCGTGCCGAGGGATGTCAGCTCTGATACAAAGTGCTCAAGCGTTTGAGATTGTGATTCGATCTCTTTTTCCAATCCCGCTTGCACGATGTAGAAGTTTTGTCCGTGCTTCAGGCCTTCCAAAAGATCGTCCGGATGGAAATCAAATCTCGCAAGTTCCTTGTCAAAAACCGAATCTGATTTTTTTTCCGTATTTTTTGCAGGGCTTGTTTCGCCTCCCTTTGTAGCTGAGGTCGCGGCTCCCGAGGTCGTGCCGTCAAGAATGGCTTGGAGCCCGGCAATCTCGCCTTCGCAGGCGATTTCTATGGCCCTTTCCGGGTTGCCGAGCATGAGGTTCAGTTTGTCCGAGGTCGAGATGAGCAGGCTGACCATGGGTTGGTCGGCTTTGAGAATGCTGTCGCGCAGCAGCGACATCACGCTCTCCATCACATGGGCCAGCTTGACAATGGGGTCGAAACCAAAAAAGCCAGCTCCACCCTTGAGGCTGTGAACAGATCGGAAAATGCTGTTCAGTAGGGCATTGTCCGTTGGATTCGATTCGAGAGCCATCAAATCCGTTTCAAGGGTCTGCAAGTGCTCGCTCGACTCTTGAACAAAAAGATCGAGCATTTCCTGATCGGCACTCATTCGGCGTCCTCCTGGGTTATGATGGACATGCGGCGTTTAAGATTGAACACATTCAGAAATTGTTTTGCCTCCGGCGAGGCTTGGATTTTCAGGGCGAGTCCCCGGTTTTGACATTCCTGAGCCAGGGTAAGTAGAATCTTGATCGTTCCCGAGTCGAAGCTGGCGGTCTCTGAAAGGTCGAGTTCGACTGTGCTTGCGCCATCCGCCTTTTCGAGGGCCTTCTGGAGCTGTGGCGCGGCTTTGGCAACAGTCGAGACGTTCAACTCAAGGCCAGGTGTGATCTTGAAGATGCCTTTTTGGTTCTTCGTTTTCATGCCGAGTGGTTTTTCTTAAGCTCCGACATGGACACAAGGTTACCGATTTGCAGCACTGTGGTGAGGGTGTCTTGAGAGCTGATAACTCCGGCGATGAAACGGGTATCCAAGCCGCTGAGTGCCTCCGGAGGAGGTGGTAGAACCTTGGTTTCGGGCGGTAAAATGTCGCCAATGGCATCGACGAGCAGGCCGGTGGGGTCGGCGTCCGCCAGCTCGTGGTCCTCGGGCGGGTGGGGAAGGCGCACCAGGTCGTTTGTGGTCTTGAAAACGATGCAGCGGCTCGAGGGGCGGTTTTCAGGGATGGGGTGGCCGAGGCGTTCCTCCAAGTCGAGAGCCGTTAAAATCTGGCCTCTCAAGTGCACTACGCCGCGCACATAGGAGGAAGCCAGTTTGACAGGAGTTACGGATGGGCAGCGCAGGACTTCTTTGACCCAGAGAAGGTCACAAGCGTATTGCCGGCCGCAGGAAGTGAATCCCAGCCATTGCGATTCTCTGGATAAGGGTCCTGCTTTTGCGAGGCTAAGATTCACTTGAGATATGGTGAGAGTTAATCGTTAAAACGCCTTTTTAGCGGCGTCTCGATTTGGGTAGATATCCAGCGTGGTCTGACCCTCAAATGGATTCTTAATATCTTTGAAAGCAGCGACTTTCTGGTTGCTTGCAATGAGTGTGGGCAGGGTGAAGATGTCATCATCCGATCCCACGATGCGCCAAGCGACATCCAAGGCCTTTGCTTCGACAAGGATGCAGGCGATGGCTCGGAGTAATGGGATTTCAAACTTTTTCACCCCGGTCAGATCCATGATGAGTTTGTTGTGTCCCGAGTTCACGAGACCGGAAAGTCTGGCGCGGGAATAGCGAACCAGGTCGAGTGAGCCGATCTCACTCAGATCCTCCGGCATGGAGACCACGAGTGCATCCTCGTCCATACTGTAGAAGAGCGGCGTGTTATCCAAATCCATGGCGCGGACCAAGCGGTCTGGAAGCTCTTTCAGGTCGAGAGGTTTTGTGATGCTGCCCACAAATCCTGTATCTTTCGCATTGTTTTGCTCGAAAGTCGCTGTTTTGACACAGAGACCCATAACCGGCACTTTGCTCAACGCGGGATTCGAGCGCACGGTTGCGTAGAAGGTCAGGGCCGCTTTGTTGGGAAAGGCAAGGCTCACCAGGATAATGTCGGGTGTATTGTCAACGGGCACCGAGGATGCGACTTCTGCTGCGGCCTCGGTCGGGCTTGCACAGCCCACGACTTTCCAACCACGATTTGAAACCGCTTTTTGGATGGACTCCATGATGGCCGGGTGCTCGTCAACGACGAGGATTTTCAGCGCATCTGTTACCGATTTCTGTTTCTTACCGGGTCCTGCTGCGGCAGCAGTTGGCGCCGCTGCCCCCTTGTGTTTGAGATCCACCAGCCGTGAAACACGGTCAACGACGTTTGCTTCTGTGAAGGGTTTGACGATGTAGTCGCGGACACCCATTTTGGCGATCTTGAGCACATTCTCTTTGCCGGCTTCGGCGGTAAGCATGATAACTGGAATGTCTTTGAGTGCCGGGTCTGCCTTGAGTTTCCCGAGGCATTCCACGCCGTCCATGACAGGCATGGTGACATCAAGAAGAATGACATCTGGTTTTTCATTGGCGGCGACTTCCAGGCCTTCGGCTCCATTACTGGCGAACAGCATTTGGACATCATAAGGTGCAAAGCCTTTGTTGATAAGGGTGTGAATCATTCGACTGTCGTCGACGCTAAGAATTTTAGGTAAGCTCATAGTTAAAATAAAAAGTTAGTGTTCCAATGCGGCAAAAGCTTGAACAACCAAGCTGCCGGGGCAGTCCTCGATTGTGTAGTCGTTTCGAACGCTAACGGAGGCTGTCTTTGCAGAGACCCTGATATCATCGCCCTTTACGACGCTGGGAATGCTGAGGCTGCAATTGAAACCGGTATCGCACAGTTGGGACTTGAGGTTTCCCGTGATCATGTTTGTGAGTTCTGCAACGACATCTGAAACATCTTGGTCACTGGCGCTTCCTCCGAGGATTTTTTCTGCCACACACTGCGCCAGATCATAAGAAAAAGCGGTATAAACCATGCCGTTGACTTTTCCGCTCAGGCCGATGGAACCTGTCACGCCGACCAAACTTGCAGGCTGTGGTGCGTTTTCATTTCCCGTTCCAGGTTTGGCCGTGACACCTACCATGGTCTGCATGACCTCTGGAACATATCGGTTGAGAGTTGCTAAAAATAATTCGCCACCGGGCAGGTTAGAGTTTGACATATTAATTTAGTTTGAACTTGGGCACATTTTTGACTGCTATGAACTCCTCAAATTCGGAGTTCTCCCCTTGATGCGGCGACTCTTTGACCAAAATTACTCCATGTGGTCAATCGTCTTGTTGGATAAAATGGGAATTCCCTTCAAAATTTCCCGCTTTCGAGTTCCAGTGTGATGGTCGGTCGGTCGCAAACCTCGGCGGGGCCGAAGTATTGAATTGGGCCGGGGAATGCGTATTGGGTTTCCCTCGCCCACGAGGCGCGGTGTTTTTCGAATTCCTTGAAGGCGGGGCCGTTGAGTTCGACAAGGGCTTTTTTGATGACCGGCACCATTTTGCCGTGGCGGCGTTCCATGTTCATCATCTGGGCCATCGGAATGCCGCCCGCTTGCCAGTCGGCGGCAGGTTTTGTGAGGCCGCGAACCGAGCAGATGTAGCCTGTGAGGCCCTCGCGGAGGAGGAGTGCGGCGGTGAAGCCGAGCGTGTAGGTGTAGTCGGCATCGAAATTCGACGGCACGGCGCAGCGGCCCTCGTAGCCAAAATAGTGCGGCTGTGGCGAGAAGCTGGCTTTATAGGTGCCGGCGGCTTTCATTTCCTTCAGGCGCGCTTCGACGAGGTCGATGAGGAGGCGCTGGGTGTCGATGCGGGCGACTTGCACATTGCCGTGGGGATCGCGGTCGAGGATGAGTTGGTTCGCGATGTCATCCGGCAGGCTGCGATAGAGTGAGGCGGCGGCTGCTGTGAGCTTGGTGGCGACGAATTCGCGTTTTAGCGGGAGGGATTCCAGCACGTTAAAGGCGTCGCCATGGTGGGCGAGGGTGTCATTGAGTTCGCCGATGAGCGCGCCCATTTCCGGAACGAATTCGATGAGGCCCTCGGGAATGAGAACGGTTCCGAATTTTTCGCCGTTCGCCGCGCGGTGGGCGACGGTGTCTGAGATCTGGTCGACGATTTGCTTGAGCGTGAGCCCGCGCTCGGCGACTTCCTCGGAGATGAGCGTGATGTTCGGATGCGTCTGCAGCGCGCATTCCAGAGCGATGTGCGAGGCCGAGCGGCCCATGAGCTTGATGAAGTGCCAGTATTTGCGGGCCGAGATGGCGTCGCGTTGGATGTTTCCGATGAGGTCGGAGTAAACCTTGCTGGCCGTGTCGAAGCCGAAGCTCGTCTCGATGTGTTCGCCGCGCAGGTCGCCATCGATTGTCTTCGGAACGCCGACCACACAGAGCGGGGCGTTGTTGGCTTTTGCAAACTCCGCGAGCTTCGAGGCGTTGGAATTCGAGTCGTCGCCACCGATGACCACCAGCGAGGTGAGATCGCGGGATTTGGCGGTTTCAAGGGCTTTGAGGAAATCCTCGTGCGATTCGAGTTTCGTGCGGCCCGAGCCGATGATGTCGAACCCGCCGGTGTTGCGGTAGCTCTCGAGGAGCTTGGCGTCGATTTCGATGCCCTTGTTGGTTAGAAGGCCGTCCGGGCCGTTCAGGAAGCCGATGAGCGAGCTTTCGGGGTGGATGCTTTTGATGGCGTCGAAGAGTCCGGCGATGACATTGTGTCCACCGGGAGCAGGGCCGCCGGAGAGGATCACGCCGACGCGGATCGCCGAGGCTGCGGCTGGTGCGGAGCCTTTTTCAAAGGTCACGGCAGGCAGGTCGAAGGTGTTGGGAAAAAGGGCGCGGATTTCGCTGTCGCTGGATGTCGGCAACGGAGTCTGCTTCGCGGTGGATGCCGCGCTGAGTGAGGCTGGGAGCTTGGGACGGTATGCCGAACGGGCTTGGGCGAGTGCTGTTTGCTGGATCATGGAATGCAATAAAGGAAGGCGCTTTTTTAGCCTTCCCAAAAACGAACGCAAGCGCGGCCTTTACTCAGTGGCAGCCGGTGGCTCCGGCGGCGTTGGAGTGCTGGCTGGATCGAGTGCTGGGGAGGAGTCTGGTGTCGGAGAAGGTGTTGGCGTCGGCCAAGGGGGGACAAGATTTGGCCACTCGTGCAGTGGCACGGTGAGGCCGCCGAGTTCCTCAGCGAGTTGGGTGCATTTTTCCCTCCACTTCGCGAGATCAGGCGGGCCGGGGGATTCATCGGCCGAACCAGGGAAGACGAGGTAGGTCACATTGAGGTCGCTGGCAGCCCGGATGATATTCGAGGAGCGCTGACTGAGTTCGCGGCAGAGCAGCAGAGAGGCCTCACCGACTTTGTGGGAGGGGCCGGAATCGCCCAAGATAGCGGGATATGCGCGGCCTTCGTGGATCACGATAGCGTAGTCCCCGATTTTCGGCACGAAGGGGCCGGTGTGGTCGCGCATGATGAATCCCGGCAGGACGATGAAGGGGTCTACCGAGGAGACCAGAAAGCTCCATTTCTTGAGGTCGTGGATGCGGCGGGTGGCGAGGTCGATGCCTTCGTTGATTTGGGTTAAGCGCGCCGGCTTGAGGTCGGGCTTGAGTTTTTCGGCTTTGAAATCAGCGAGTCGCTTTTCCTCGATCGCCAGCATGGGATTCGCCCGCTCGGTCTGTTTCGGCCAGCG
>JAPLTI010000081.1 GCA_026398285.1 Verrucomicrobiota bacterium | reverse complement strand
GACCGAGATAGTCGTTTGACGAAAAATTCCAGAGGTCCCTGCCATTGCGAGTAACCCTCGTTTGCTGCGGGCCGTCCAGCGCGGAGAGTTTGCGCATGAGGCCCCTGGACTCGATGTCCTCGAGTCCGGAGAGCAGGAACTTGTCGAGGGAAGAGTCGCCGGGAGGATTCATCAGCCGGCGGCGATGATTCGGGCCATATCCCGAACGGCATTTTCGAGCCCGACAGTGAGCGCGCGGGAAATGATGGAATGCCCGATATTCAGCTCCTCAAGACCGGGCAGCGAAAGGATGGGGGCGGTGTTTTCATAGTTCAGCCCATGCCCGGCATTGACCCGAAGGCCTAGCGAGAGGGCCAAGGCTGCGCCACGGCGGAGTTTCTCGAGTTCGGATGCGCGCTCCGCGCCAAATTTGTTGGCGTAGGAACCGGTGTGAATTTCGATAAACTCTGCCCCGAGCGATGCGGCGGCTTGGATTTGCGTTTCCTCGGCGTCGATGAAGAGACTGACCCTCGCACCTGCATCCTGCAGACGGCCGATAGCACTCCGGAGCGTCTTCTCGTGGTCAGGCAGTCCAACCCGCCCTCGGTCGTGACCTCTTGGCGGTTTTCCGGAACGAGGCAGACATCTTCGGGGCGGATTTGAAGAGCGATGCGGAGAATGTCTTCCGACACGCCCATTTCCAGATTGAGCTTTGTGGTGATTTTTTCGCGGAGGAGAAAAATGTCGCGATCCTGAATATGGCGGCGGTCTTCGCGCAGGTGGGCTGTGATGCCGACAGCACCAGCCCTCTCGGCGATGATGGCAGCAGCCACGGGGTCGGGTTCGGCATTCGGGTTATCCGGCGTTTCGCGATAACGCGCCTGACGCAGGGTGGCTACATGGTCGATGTTGACTCCAAGACTTGGCATAGGTGGTTTTAAATGGATTGTTTCGCCTGCTTGATTCGAATGCGGCAAGAAATCTCATTCGATGCGCCGGCCGCGAGAATGCGCAAACCGAGACGGTTGTTAATCGCATTGGGAAATGCGCTCCAAGGCTCGACGCAGAAGAAATCGGAATCGGGCTTTTCCGTCCATGTAGTGACACAGGGCCAATCAGCGGGGCGATTCGCTGGGTTTTCAAAGGAAATGGTTTTGCCTGCTGTTGCGTTGGACAAGACAACGCTCGGCAAATCGGGGTTCGAGTGAAAGCGGTCGATCCAAGCGGGGTCGGAAAGCGGAGCGCTCTGCTGCACGGCGGTATCGAATGCAATCGAGCCGTCCGCGAAGTTCTGGCGTCCCCATTTTTCGCAGGGCACAGAGAGCTCCCACTCAGCTCGCTCGGCAGCCGGGATATGGAAATAGTAGTGATGGCCTGCAGACCACGGCATCGGGCTGTCCCCGCGATTGGTTACGCGGAAGCTTGTGAGCAGAGCATCCGGTTCGATGTGGTGGGTGACTTCCAAGCGAAACGGGAAGGGATAACAGGCCGTGGTGGATTCATTGGCATCAAGGCGCAGCGTGACCGAGTCGGCAGAGGCCTCAACGATACGGAAGGGGGAATCTTTTGCGAAGCCGTGCATCGGCGCGGGACGCTGCACACCCGATTCATCGATCCATGAACCGATACGGCCATTTGCATAGGTGCGGGCGATGAATGGGAAGAGCACCAGATCGCCGCCCCGCACCTTGGGAACACGGTCCCAGTCTGCATTCGCAGGCCAGCGGATGATGTCCCAACCGGGCACATTCCAGGACAGCAACCTGGCACCGTGTGAGGGAGAGATGAGGGCACTGGCATTGCCTGCTTGAATTTTCAGGACGGGTTGGTTGTCGAGAATCTCGAGGTTCATAAGTTTCTTTGTGCGATGACAAGCAAGCCCCGAAGGGTGAGCAACGGGTCTACGATATCGAAGAGACCGACGCGGCCGGCAATGAGTTCCGCATCCCCGCCGGTGGCAATGATGCGGGGGCGCTTTTTGGGAAAGGCCTCAGAGCGGATTTGCGAGAGAATTTCCCTCACCAGCCCGCGGTAGCCATGGACCGCGCCGGATAGCATGGCATCCCTCGTTGAGCGCCCAACCGCGCTGGAGGGTTCTCGGAGTTTGATATTCGGGAGCAAGGCCGTGCGATCATGCAAGTAGCTGGTCATGGCATTCAACCCCGGAGCGATGACACCGCCAATGTAGTCGCCCGTTTGGGAAACAATATCAAAGGTCACAGCCGTGCCAAAATCGACCACGATACCAGGGAATCCGTGCAGTGCGGCACATGCGGCAGCATTGGCCAGACGGTCCGCCCCAATAGTGCGGGGCGAGGGATAATCAATGCCAACGCCGAGATCCAGCCCCGCACCGACTTCGAGCACTCGGGAAAATGCGGCCTGAACCTCGCTGTTTTTTTCGGGAACGACAGATGAGAGAACGACGCCATCGAGCTTCGCTGGGGAATGCAAAGCGCGAAGCTGGGCCGCATCGAGCGATGGGGTTGGCAGGCGCTTCACGCGGGAAATGGAATCGCCAACCGCGAGGCAGGTCTTGGTGAAGGAATTACTGATGTCGATGAGGAGGATTTTTTTCATGCCTCAATTTCAGGAGCGCCCTTGGCCACGACTGCGGCAATCACAAGATCGCCGGAGACATTTAGAGCGGTTCGACACATATCCAAAAACCGGTCGATACCGAGAATGATCGCTATGGCATCCGGCGGAACATTGATCGCAAGAAGAACACCCACAACCAATGGAAGCGAACCACCGGGGACACCGGCCGTGCCAATACCTGCCATGACGCACATGAGGGCGACAACGATTTGTTGGGTGAGAGTCAGA
>JAPLTI010000171.1 GCA_026398285.1 Verrucomicrobiota bacterium | reverse complement strand
TCCAGCGGGGCGAAATAGACCTCCGAAATGAGGAGGTCGCAGCCGCCGTTTGTATTGATCCACTCGATGACGGCATCGGAGTCGGCAGCTAAGCCGGGAGCGGGTTTGCCGAGGGCAACGAGGGCCTGAGAGAGTGTGGAGGCGATTTCGGAATCGCTGAGTGCTATGAGGGTTTTCATTATGGCTGGCTGGAGAGGTAGAGTGGAAGTGGGTGATCGACTGCGAGCGCCCCCGGGTCGGCGCGCGTGTCTTGGAGGTCGTTTTTGTAATAAATCCCTACAACATAACCGGCATAGGTGAAGTCGGATTTCGCGGGTGGTGTGTAGACGGCGTTCAGCAGTTCAGGTTCGTTGTTGCTCCAATCCACCGGTGGGCTGATCCACTCGGTGAGAACCTGCGAGCTTGTGAGTTGGATTTGCCCGCTCTGATCGCGTTCATAAAAGAAAACATGGACTGCCATTTGGCGAGGATCGATGGACTGGTTAGGCCTGGCTTTGATCGAGATGCGCAGGTTTTTTGCCCCCTTGGGAGCGTCGCTCAAGCGTGTTTCGATAATTCCCAGGCTCGCGCCGGGCTGGAGTCCGAACTCATCGCGCACATCAGCTCCGGCTTCGCTGGCGACCACCGTGGGAACAGGCATGCTTTCAGGGAGGTTTAGCATTCCGATTTTGCGTTGTGTCTGGGCACGGAGTTCGGTGGAAAGCCCCGGTAGCTCGAGGACTTTTTTGTAGGATTCCGCCGCTGCCGGCATATCGCCCTTTTTCTCATGAAGCCGCCCGATGCGAAGCATTACGCCGGGGTCTCCGGGCAGCAACCTGTCTGCCTCCTGGATTTTTGCCATGCCGGCATCGTAGTCGCCGATGCGGAATGCCTTGTCGGAATCCTCCACCAGTCGGCGAATTTTTTCCATGAGGGCTTCATCAAGCTGCTCAGCGGCCGTGGCTGGGGGTGGCGTGCTTTGGGTCACTGGCTGGGGCGCGGGCGGTGTGGTCGCCATCACCTGCGGTGCAGGCGCTGCTGTGATTTTTTTGACGATGTCCTTCTGAAGGAGCGGGGCGTAGTGCAAGGCGACGAGGGCGATCTGAACCACCAGAAAGAGGCAGAGCAAACCAGCAGCAACCCGGAATGTCGGCCCGGCTGGCATGCGGGGAATGGGTGATTGGGTGGGTGACTGGCTCATGTCGGAATCACAATGCAAATACCCGCTCCCTACGAAAAATCAAAGTGCTATTCCGGCGGCGTGGCATCTCAGGGGCTTGCTGAAAAGCAGCGTCATTTCCGCCAAGTCGCAGCGGAATGGCGGCGAGTCGAGATTTGGGTTTTCGGGTTTTGTAAAAAACACTGCCAGCAGGAGTCCTCCGTCGCGAAGCGCTGTGGCAGCCGCCCGCACATAGTCGGCGCGGCGCTCCGGCGGGATGGCGCAAAGGCATGTGTGCTCGAAGAGGACATCAAACGAGCCCGGTGGCACGGCATTCCCCGTCAAAAAATCTCCCTCCTGATAGCATTCGTTTCCCGCTTTTGGGAAACTTCGGGCCAGATTCAGGGCGGAGGGGGCTACATCCAGGGCTAAAACAAACGCTGCACCCTCGGCGGCGATGGCCCGCACGTCATGCCCGGCTCCACAACCGGGCACGAGCACTCTGCCGGTGATGGGCAGAGTTTTCAGCCGGGCCAGCAGCGCAGGGTGCGCTGCGCCTTTGTCCCAGGGCGTGTCCCCCGCGACATAGCGGGCGTCCCAGTCAATGCCGGCGCCAGCGCGTTCCGAGTGAGATGCCATATTGGAATTTTCTGGAGTGTTCACGGATCAGGAAAGGGAGGTCTTTTGTGAACTCCAGCGAGAAAGCCGGACGCAGTAGATCGGCGAGGACTTCGTGGGATGCTGGCGCATCCTCCGTGCCGCCGAGCCAGTTTTTTTCCGGCGTGAACTCCGGCAGCCAGGAAAATGGGGTCGCGAGCAGCAGTTGGCCGCCCGGCTTCACAAGATCCGCTAAGCGCTCAATGAAGCGCAGCGGCTCGGGCAGACGGCAGATGAGGTTCGCTGCCAAGACGACATCGAAAACACCCAGGTCGCTCCGCAGGTTCATGGCATCCCCCGTTTCAAATTCCACCTGCGTGCAATCGACCTCCTTTGGAACATGTGCGGTGAATTTCTGCACCCGCTTGCCTTCGAAGGCGACGGTGGCCTCAATGGAACCTTGGTTTTTCAATTCCTCCGCCGCGCTGATGAATGCTCCGGAAAAATCAATGCCCGTCACCTTGGGAATCGAGCGGGCCAGTTCGAAGGACGACGCTCCGACCGCGCAGCCCACATCGAGTGCATTGCCAATCGGCGCGGAGGTGTCGAGCAACTCCGAGACCACCCGCCGAGGGAAGTTCCATGCCTCGCTTGGAACAGGAAGGGTTCCCGCCGCCTCGGCGAATGTGGCGTAGTGGAAAAACAGATACTCATCAACCAGCCTCCGGGACTCGTAGGGATTCGACATTCCCGATCTCTACCACTTTCCGCCCACCTTCGGAAACAGCAATCCCGGCTTGGACAAACCACCCTGCACTCTGATACATCCCCCCGCATGCTTACTCGCGTGTTCTCAGCCGCGCTACAGGGAGTCGAAGCCATCCAAGTGGAGGTGGAGGTCAATACCGGTTCGGGCAACCCGGTGGTGATCGTCGTTGGCCTTCCCGATGCCGCCGTGCGCGAGAGCAAGGACCGCGTCACCACCGCCATTTCAAATAGCGGCTTCCGCTGGCCTCGCGAGCGGACAACCATCAATCTCGCTCCGGCTGATATCAAAAAAGAAGGTCCGAGTTTTGATCTGCCTATCGCTGTCGGTATGGTTGCCGCCGCCGAACGCGCCGAACTGCCTCGGCTCGAGCGTTGCTTCGTCATTGGAGAACTCGCCCTCACCGGCGAGATTCGCCCAATCAAAGGCGCCCTGCCCATCGCCGTGGCTGCACGCGATCAGGGAATGAAAGCCGTGATCCTCCCTGCAGCGAATGCCGCCGAGGCCGCCATTGTCGAAGGCATCGAGGTCTATGGCGTCAAAAACCTCCGCGAGGCCTACGAATTTCTTTCCCGAAAAAAAGAACTCACTCCGGTGCGCGGAAGTGCCGTCGAGCGGCTCACCGCTGGTTCCTCCGACGATGTCGATTTTTCCGAGGTGAAGGGCCAGCACCAGGTCAAGCGCGCCATCGAAGTCGCCATGGCCGGGGGGCACAATCTCTTGCTCATCGGTCCTCCCGGCTCGGGCAAGAGCATGCTGGCGAAGCGCATTCCGACGATCATCCCACCCATGACCCTCGATGAGGCGATTGAAACCACCAAGATTCACAGCATTTGCGGCCTGCTCGACGAGTCGAACGCCTTCGTTTCGAAACGCCCCTTCCGCTCGCCGCATCATACAATCAGCGATATCGGACTCCTCGGCGGATCGGCCAATCCTACTCCGGGCGAGGTCAGTATCGCCCATAACGGCGTTCTCTTCCTTGACGAACTGCCGGAATTCAAACGCTCCACGCTCGAGGTCATGCGCCAACCGATCGAGGACGGCAAGGTGACTATTTCCCGTGCTGCAGGAACCATGACATGCCCCGCCGAATTCATCCTCATCGCCGCGATGAATCCCTGCCCGTGCGGATTCCACGGTGACCCGCAGCGCGAGTGCCGCTGCTCCAGCGTCCAGATCGAGCGCTACCGCAACCGCATCTCCGGTCCGCTCCTCGACCGCATCGACATCCATGTCGAAGCCCCCGCCGTGGCCTTCAAGGAGCTTTCCAGCGGCGGCTCGGCCGAGCCCTCTGCAGAAATTCTTAATCGCGTTCTTCAGGCGCGCGGCGTCCAAAAAAACCGCTTCACCGGTGAGAGAAAAACCGCCTCCAATGCCCGGATGTCGCACAGCCAGATTAAAAAATTCTGCCCCCTCGACGACACCTCCCTCGAAATGCTCCGCCATGCCATGGAGGATCTCCACCTCAGCGCCCGTGCCTACGACCGCATTCTCAAAGTCTCCCGCACCATCGCCGATCTGGCATCCAGCGACCGCATCACGCCAGACCACATCGGCGAAGCCATCCAATACCGCACCCTCGACCGCAGGCTTTGGGTTTGAGTTTCCCGCAGTAGGAAGGCCTTCGCCCGCCGGGCGAAATGGCGAGCGAGGCCGTCTGGTTTATTAGTAGGTGAAGCTCAGGCCGACATTGGCCCAGACTTCGTTGCCTTGGTCGATGTCCTGCAGGGCAGTCATGGCGACGCTGTAGTTGATGCCGGCAAACACGGAGATGATTTTGTTGATTTGCCAGTTTCCTTCGACGCCAAATTGGAAGTTGTTCCAACCATAGTAAGTGCGCGTGTTGTAGCCGAGGTTCACACCGAGGAGGGCGTAGGGTTCGAGCGTGACGATGTCTTTGTAAACGGGGATTTCGCCATCGAGACGGAACTCCAAAAACGCGCCGGGCGTGTTGTTGAGATCCCAGATGAACGCCGCGCTCGGGGTGACATAGGGGATTTTGTTTGTGCCGAGGACGGCGAAGAGTTCGTTGCCGTAGGTTTTGTGGATGTGTCCAGCTTCCTCCTCGTGCCCTTCTTCTTCGTGTCCGGCCTCTTCGTGTTCATGCTCGTGCGCGTGGCCTTCTTCGACGATGCCGGGTGTGTAGCGGAAATTGTAGCCAGGGATGAAAAACACCGGGCCGAGATCGAAATTGTAGCCGGCGGTGAAATCCCACTCCTCGAAGTCGCTCGAAGTGCCAAAGCCGTTCCAGACGCTCAGCGTGAAGTCATTGATCCAAACGCCCACCTCATTGGTGTAGGCGCCGCCGTTGCCGGTTTCGTTCACGCCATAGTGGATGTGGCGGCTCTCCCATCCCGTCGAGATGCTGGCTCCCCAGATGCGGCTGTGGGTCTCCAGCGCGGGGGCTTTGAAATTTTTGCCGCTCGGGGAGGCTTGCTCATGCGAGTGGCCTTCGTGACCCGTAAGCGGCTGTGTGCCGGTATCCAGCGCCTGGTTGATCTCGGTTTGGGTTTCGCGGTGGTTGTGGGCGATGCCGTGGGCTCCGGCAAGCGGGGCCATGGCGAGCAGGGCGAGTGCGGTGTGGAGTGGTTTTTTCATAAAATAGGAGGGCGCTGTTTATGCAAGCGTGTTGCAAGAGTCAAATAAAAAATGCAAATAGCTTGCGATAGGAAATTGCTCCCGCCGCGCTTGGCGGATGCGAGGATCGGCTGTAGAAGCGTGGGATCGTGATGGGAAAATGGAAAAGCTTTTGTGCGGCGGGCGTCGTGGTGTGTCTCGTTGCTGTTGCCGTTTTTTGCTGGCTGCGAATGCCTGTGTCGGATCAGGAATTGCTGGCGAACTTCGCGAAGGCGGGGGATTTTTTTCGTGGTGTGGAAAGCGTGCGGGGGCTGCCGTGGTGGTCGCCGAATTTTCTCCAAGGAACGAGTCTGGCGATGGCTTGGGGCTACATGTTTTCCAATGTGGTCATGCTGGCGACCGCCCTGCCTTTTGGCTTTCTGGCGGGCTCGAAAGTGGCAGTGGGCCTTTGCCTCGTGGCAGGCGCGGCGGGGATGTATTTTTTTCTTCGGCGTTGGAATGCGGGCGGGTTGGCAGCCTGGCTCGGTGCGGCGCTGTTTTTGCTGAACCCCTCGGTGCTGACGCGCGCGGTGGGTTTTGAGCATTTTGTGGTCGTGGTTTCGTTGGCCGTTTTGCCGTGGGTTTTCTGGGCGCTTTTGGGGTTGGTGCGGGAGGGAACTGCGCGGTCGGCTTTGGTTTTTGGCGTTTGTTTTTCCCTGCTGGCGCTGGCGTATGGAAAAACCGGTCTCATGGCACTGCCTGTGCTCGGGGTGTTTGCGGCGGTGGAGTATTTCCGCCGGCCCCGTGCAGAGCGGCCCGGATGGCGCATCTGGGCTTTGGCGGCGAGCGTAGTTTGTGTGCTGGCTGTGCTGCCGAACCTTCCCGCGCTGCGCGAGGCGGGTTTTGTGGCCATGTTTGAATTCGGACCCTTTGAAGGCTGGCAGCAAGCCTTCAGCACAAAGAGCGCACTGAGTTGGTTGGATCGCGGTGGATGGCTCGGTGCCGGAATGGATCCCGGCTTCGCTCCGACTACCCTGAACGGAGGAACCTACTGGGCGACTGCCGCTGTGATCGCGGTGGCTTTGTTTCTGGGCGCGCTTCATCGCGGAGAGTTGGGAGGCAAGACCCGCTTGATGCTGGCTCTCTCGCTCGGTGCGTTCTGGCTCTCATTCGGCCCCCGCAGTGTGCTGGGCGGGCATTTCGAGTTTTTGCGGATGTCGATGGGTGCGGCGGATTTCACACCGGCGGTGGCGTGGTTTTTATTGGTCGCGCAGGTCTGGATCATCTTCCGCCTGGTGCCGCAGGGATCAACGCCTTGGCGTCTGGCTGCGATTGGATTCTCCCTCGTCTATTTGCTGGTTCCCGGTTTCCGCCTGCTCGAGTTCTTGCCGATCTATCGAAATATCCGCGCGCCATTTGATTTTTATCAGATCACCGGCTCGGTGTGCCTGATCGGTGCGGTGGCGATGGCGGCGGGGGTGTTGCTGGAAAAAGTGCGCTGGGTGTTTCTTCGACGCGGTATCGCGATGGCTTTCGTTCTGCTCGCGGCGGTGGATATCGCCCCGTATGCGCGGCCGTTTTTTCAGGAGCGGCTGGGACAAGGTGTGTGGCGTGACTTTTTGGAGACGCAGGAGTTTTTAAAAACCGCTCCTGAGCCCGGGCGCGTCTATGCTTTTTCGGGCCGGTATTTTTACCTGATGACGCCGTGGCTCTCGGGACGCCCGTTGGCGGCGGAGGCTTTCAACAGCTACCTGCACCAGCGCGGGGCGGCGATTTTGCAGGCTTCGGCATTTTTGAACGACGAGCGCATGGCGACCTACTTTCGTGTGGCCGGTGTCGCTTACCTGCTCGTCGATAAAACTGACCCCGACACCAAGCCCGACATGCAGGCGAAACTGCGGGGGCTTTTCCCTGTGGTTTTTGAAAACGAAAACATGGCGCTGCTGGGAGTGGGGAATCCTCTGGGGTATGGATTTTTGGCGAGGGATTTTCTGCAAACCGGCACCGATTCGCCCGAGACGGCCATCGCCGCGATCGGTGGAGCCGAGCACAATTTGGCCATGATCCAAACCAGCGGCCTCGCCGTCGACGAGCCGGGCCTGTGTGGCAAGATCATCGAAGGCCGCATCGCCGCCTCCGAAGGTAAAGTGCTCGATAAAGGCAAGGCGTTCGCACGGGTGCCGAAGCGCGAGGGCGGCACATATCAGAGGGTGGAGTTCGAACCCACGGGCGAAAGCGGTTGGCTGATCTTCAACGAGGCCTGGCATCCGGATTGGACAGCGCGCGAAGGCATCGAGGAACGCAAAATCCACCGCGCCATGCTGGCTTTCTCGGCCGTTCAAACAACCGGCCAAGCAGGCGTCACCTTCGAATTCCAGCAACCCTGGTGGTATAATCTCTGCGCTTGGACCTCCCTCGCTGGCTGGGCTGTGGCGCTGGGCTTGTGCTTCTTTCTTCCCAGGGGCAGGTCCTCCTCGACTTGAATTCGCAAACTTTCATCCAAGGCAAAATGAAAGGAAATGTTGCCTGACCCGGCCGGAACGCCGACGTCCTCGTCGGCATCAGCATCTCATAGCAATCACACTACGGCAACCCCGCCGCCTTAGCTCCAGCATCCATCTGCCTGCAAAGCGGAAAAACGGAGCGGGTTTGGGATTTTCAAAACCTTCAATCCACGATGCTCCGAAAGCGCAACTCCTCGGTCATCATTCGTTGATTCACGATTTTTACACCCGAAACGCTCTTTCCCATCCACATCCCGAAGTGCCTGGCATCTCCCGTAAGAAGGTGGGTGCAATTTCCGGAAATCGCGGCATCGAGAATTGGCCTGTCTTTTTCTGCAAGTTCCAACGGCGATGATGCTTGTCCTGTATCAGCCAAGATATGCACGCGGGCGAGCCATTTTTCCAAGCCATCGATCAAATCTTCAGAAAAAGCGGCCACATTCCTTCTGGCTTCCTGGGCTGCAAATTCTGAAGTCACCAACTCCCCGTGCAGTTCCAAAACATCAAGCAAAAGGCTCGTCAACCACTTCGGATTCGAAGCTGAAAACAAGATATTTGCGTCAAGAAAAACTCTCACGGCTCGCCCTTTTTCGCCGCCTTGCGCAAGCCCACCGCGAACTCTGCCAGCTCGGCATCCGCAGACTCAAACTCCGCAATCCGCTCCGGAGAATAGCTCTCCACAGCAACCACAGTTCCAGGACGGAGCAGTATTCCCTCTGGCCGCTCCTCCGCCACCAGGATACCTCGCGTCTCGCCGTAACCAATCCGTTGCCTCATTCGTTTTGGCAAAGTCACCATTCCCCGTTCATTCATCGAAATCATTTTTGTCATGATTTCAACATTCTTGAATTCTTGAAAAATGCAAGACCTTGTCTCATCGAAGGCCGCATCGCCGCCTCCGAGGGCAAAGCGCAAAGGAGTCTGTTGCACATTTGGACCCTGGGCTCTAGTTTGGTGATTCTTGGAGTGTTCTCAAAATATGTGAATATGTGGGACTGAAGCTTTCGATGGGTCCAAATATCGGCGAAATCCTCAAGCGCCATATCACAGCAGCGGCATAGCCGAGCCATCCAAAGCCAGAAAATTTCCTCGAAAGGGAATGCGGAAGCCCTCCTCGGCAAAAAAACGGCCTGCGAATGCTTGAGCAAAGCCACGCGCTCAGGAAGCGTGCGCCGTTGGCTTCACCCGCAAGGTCAAACCCGCAGCCAGCAAGAAGCAAAAGCCGCCACCCATGATGACCATGGCCGAGTCCACTGCCGGAAAAAACCGCAACGCCTCGCCCAGTCCGAGCGAGATGGCGATTTGAGGAAGCACGATGAAGAAGTTGAAGACACCCATGTAAAAACCCGTTTTGGCGGCTGGGATGCAGTTCGCCAACAAGGCATAGGGCATCGACAGAATCGAGGACCAGGCGATTCCGACTCCGGCCATCGAGAGAAAAAGAAAATCCTTGCCCGGCATGAATGGCACGGAGGCAAGCCCCAGCCCACCAAGCGAGAGGCAGACAATGTGAAGCGTCCGCGCCGGCACATGCCGTGCCAACGCCACCAAGGCAAACGAAAAAACGAAGCAAACCGCGTTGTAAACCGAGAAGCAAACCCCGGTCCACTGGCCGGCTTGAGCCACCAATTCCTCGTAGCCAGCTTGGCCTTTCACCGCTCCGAAAATGCGACTTGCAATAGCGGGTGAAAAATAAATCCACATGCAGAAAAGCCCGCTCCATGTGAAAAACTGCACGGCAGCGAGTTGACGCATCGTCTGCGGCATGGAAGCCAGGCCCTCGCCGAGTTCGCGCAGAAATCCAAGCG
>JAPLTI010000164.1 GCA_026398285.1 Verrucomicrobiota bacterium | reverse complement strand
ACCCACTGCGGCAGCACCCATCCCGAGCAAATCCAAAGGCTCACCCGCGAGTGCAAGGCGCACATCGGCATCACACACGATGGCGACGCCGACCGCGTCCTGCTCTGTGACGAAAACGGCGAGCTGGTCGATGGCGACGAGATCATGGCCATCGCGGCGGTGGATTACCTCCAGCGCGGATGTCTCGAAGGCGGCACCTTGGTTTCGACCATCATGAGCAACTTCGGCCTCGATGAAACCCTCGAATCCCACGGTGGAAAAATCCTCCGCACCAAAGTCGGAGACCGCTATGTCATCGAAGCCATGCTCCGCGATGGACACAATGTCGGCGGCGAGCAGAGCGGACACATGATCTTCCGCGACTACGCCACCACGGGCGACGGCATCGCCAGCGCGCTCCAAATCCTGCGTGTCATGATCGAAACCGGCAAGCCGCTCAGCGAACTCAAAAAAGTCCTCAAAAAATATCCCCAGGCCCAGCGCAACCTCCGCGTCAAAGACAAGCCGCCACTCGAGACCCTGCCGCAAATCCAAACCCTCCTCGCCGAAGCCGAGTCCTCACTCAATGGCAAAGGCCGCGTCCTGCTCCGCTACTCCGGCACCGAACCCAAAGTCCGCCTCCTCATCGAAGGCCGCGAGCAGGAACTCATCGACACCCACGCCGACCGCATCGCCGAAGCTCTCCAAATCGAAATCGGCGCGGCGTAAAATCAGGGGTTTTCCCCTTCGCAAAATGACCCAAGCAGGTGTGCGGCAGCAATCTTCTTGCCGCGATTACAAAGCCCAAGGCGGCGCGGGGATCCGAGATAGCGAAGCAAGCCTCTGTTACGAAATTGTAACAATTCTGCTTCGAGCACATGGCATACGCCTTGGTAGATAGTTATCGCTCATGCCACATGATGCTCACATGAATGACGAAACTTACGCCTATTCACATATATCTTACTCTCCTTGACCACCAGTGAACATGCGGAACAAATTTCCAGCGAGGGCTACTGAGTAGTTACCAAAAAACCGATAGATAAGTTTGTGGTTTACATCGACCCATGAAGAATGCTTTAAGTATTGCTCTTAATTTGATCGCCTTTTTACGGCGCTGAACGGATTTTTTTGATGTGCTCCCAATCATAAAAACAAGGGGAAATAGGTTTGTTTTTAATGTGCAACGATGGCCAACATTTTATTAGTTGATCCCGATGACAACGCCTTTTTGGCGCTGAAGGGATTTTTGGCCCGTGATGACCACCGGAGCGCCTCCGTTTCGAGTGCTCACGACGCGATGGTTTTTCTGCGTGAGAATATCTTGGTGGATTTGGTTTTCATCGAACTTAAGCTCCAAGACTCCACCGGACTGGGCTTTCTGAGAACCCTCCGAGAAGACTATTTCTTTAGCCATGTGCCGGTCGTCTTTTATGCTTCCAAAACGACGCATGCGGAAATTCAAGAAGCCTACGACTTGGGAGTGCAAAGTTTTCATCGGAAGCCCTACCTGCAAGAATCGATCGAGGACGAAGTCGCAAAGCTCGAGGGGAAGGCATGGTATTGGTCTTTTTTTGAGCCGGACGACGCGTTTTGCCGGCGCACACTTTGCTCATTGGATCAACGAGGGGCGGCTTTGGACGAACTCGCGCCCGTCATCCAATCCGCTGCGCAAACCTACAAGGATCTGAAGATCGAACTCGCGGAGGCAGAAAAAGAGAAGATTCTCTCAGAAATCTCCGGGTTTCGCGGAAAGATTCGGGAGGCGGCCGTGCCAGGCTTGGAGGAGTATCTGAAGTTTCTGGCTTCTTTCGCGAAGGAATCCGACTGGGAAGAATTCAAGGAGTTTGCAGCCTATCTGGGGTATTACGCGCTTCTCTGCAGTTACCGCGCGGATATCTACAAGTTGGATCGGAAAGCCGAGCAGGCGACTGCAGTGCTCGACCGACTGGCCCAAAACGCAGTGCTTCGCTCTTTGCCCCCGCACGAGGTGCATGCCATCATTCCCCACCTTCGGGATTACGAAATTGACGAAGGAGCCACCCTTTTCAAGCAGGGCGATGACGGCGATGCGATGTATCTGATCGATCAAGGGAGTCTCGGAATTTTCGTCGCGATGGAGGATGATCCCGAGCCGAAAAAAATCGGCGAGATCGGGGATGGCGATATTGTTGGAGAGATGGCCTTGATCAAGAACGCTCCGCGCAGCGCTACGATCATCGCTCAGACTGACACCCGCATGATGCGCATGGAAAAGGATGCATTCATGAGGGTCATTCTCCAATCGCCTCAAATGAAACAGGCGGTGCAGGCCCTTGCGGAGCAGCGTTCGATGGACAGCATCAAGAAGCGCGCCGGCGAGATCGACATTTCCGCATGGAGTAAAACCGCCAGCGAGGGCGTGCGCAAGATGGGGGAGAGGGTTCCGAAGGGCTTCCAGAGAAATGACGAAAAAGACTCGGAGGATGCCAAACGGGAGGCGGAAAGTATCGAGCATTGGAACAAAATGATCGACAGCCAAACCTTCCCGGTGGTTTCCGAGGCGAAACTCAAGAGTGGGATTGCGGCACTGAAAGGCTGCCCGGTGGTCGGGTCGGCGGCGGCGGCCTTTGCGCTGGCGACCGGAGGGATGGTGACTTCGATGCACCCGCTGATGGATTTGGCGGAAAACGATCCCGGGCTTGCCTTTCAGGTGCTCCAGATTGCCAATGCGGTGCGTCAGGCCAAAAAGAAGGATTTCGATTCATTCATAGAGGACCCCCGCATGTGCGTGAACTTTCTGGGAGAAAAGCGGCTTAGCGGAGTTGCCAAAGGGTTCCCGCGCTGCTGCGAGAGTTTCATGTATCTCAACGAGGATGCGAACTGGTCGAGCCACCGTAGGTTCCTGCTCGCCACGGCGAATATCGCCCGGTTCACCTGCCAAGAGATGGAGCTTTTCCATCTCGAACACACAGCGTTTTTGGGAGGTCTGCTTCACGACATCGGCAAGCTGCTTTTCCTGCGTGTGCAGCCGGCGGGCTACATCCCTGTTTATCTCCATGCTGAACAGCATAATGTATTGATTAGGGAATCGGAGATGCTCCACATGGGCATCTCCTCCCGCCAGATGGCTATCCAGTTTGTCGAAAAGAAAAGCATTCCAACCAGCTGTAAAAATGTCATCCGTTGGGTGGAAGAACCGGAACAAGCAACCGAGGACTTCGAACTCGTATCGATCGTGGCAATCGCTCGTTACATGTGCCGCCTATGCAAGGTTGGTTTCAGCGGGGAGACCAACCAGCATGATCTGCTTCCCCTCGAACACACCCAGCTTTGGAATTCCATTCAGACCCGCGTTTTCCCGAGCTTCAATGTGAGCAATTTCGAGGCGCTGGTGCGCAAAAGATTGAGAAAACTCTAATTCATAGCCCCGATTGCGAAAACGCGGCTTCCCCGTTCTGCTTTCCTCCAAAAGCTAAAACAGACAACAATTTGTTCTGAAATGAATTAGTTTGGCTCTTTTGCCCCTCCAATAAGTTCCGCCAGTCTTTCAGCGATACGGTCAACACCCAGAACAATGAGAAGACCATCCTCTCGTTCAGACTCCGTTGCAACCAACGCCTCGCCTAAAGAGTTTTGTCCAGCAACTACATGTGGAATAGGCTTTAAACGCGAAATATTGATTTCAGGAATGCCGCCAAGCCCATCGACAACAATGCCGAAATAGTCGGTTTCATTTTTCTTCAAAATCACCACTATTTGCCGCGCATCCGCTTGGGTTTCCTCGTCGCCTGACAACACATTAATGTCATAGACTGGAACCGGCGATCCATCGTATATCATGTAACCAACAAACTCTTTGCCCGAACCTGGGGCAGCGGCCATGTCGCACATCTCCACAGCTTCCACTACTTGGGATGTCCGGAGTCCAAACCATCGATTCCCCACGCGGAATGTGGCAATTTCAAGGGTTTGGCCCTCGACAGAATGATCCGAGCGTATGGCCAGCGGCGCAAGCGTCTGGTTTGTTTTTTCATTCTGAGCCTCACACAAACGCATGAAAACCAGAGCCAGCACCTTATTGCGGTAACTGTCGTGCTCGCCCTTGTATTCGCGATAGCCTGCTGACATGCGGGCCCCCATCGCGAAATAATGACCGCCCAACCGAACGACATGCGAGGTCGCCTCACCCATATTTTTCGGCAGGCAAGTCAGAGCGATCCCCAGCGAGTCCCCCGGCTTGTAGCGTTCATCAGAGCAAGCGATCACTTGGCCCAACTCGTCGATGAACACGCCAAAGCACCCGTCACGGATTTTCCCCGATGTGTCGCGAGGCAATGAATCCCGCAACATGGCTGCGAACTGGGGCTCTGAATCAAAAACAATGCCGACTCCTCCTACGGAACCCTTTCCTTTCAAGGAAAAAATGGCCGCGCCATAGATGTAGGTGAACCGGTTGGCGTAGAGTGGCGTGGGGCTAAAATCCGAAACGGTGTAACCTTGAGAATCGTTGATATTCAAGACTTGGGGAATCCATTCCTCTTCGATCGTCTCGCCGACTAAAGCCGACTCCGTAGGCTGGGAGACAGCTACAACACGCCCTTGGGAATCAAATACTATGAGATTCGTATAAACCGTATACAGGCCGTTGATGGTTCCCAGTATCGATGACATCAAGGCCTGCCCGCCTTGCGTCACGCTTTCATTTTCGAGAAGTTCACGGAAGGTGGAAGTCAACGCCCACCAGCGGCAATCATTGGCTCGCTCGTAGAGATTGCGATCCATGATGTCTATGGCCAAGGAGGCAAGAAACTGGCATTCCTGCAAAATGGACGAAACGACGGTTTCATGAAGGTTTGCGATCGATCGCTCAAACACCTCTTTTGTGCGCGCTCCCGTATTGCTGATTTCCCAAAGCAAGATCTTGGCAAATGAGGGATTTAACGCTTTTTTGCCCCCGCTCTGGCGCACATTGCCATTCCAGACCGAACGATTCAGATCGCGTTGAATGTGTTCGGCTTTTTTCGGAATGGCTCGCAGGGCGTCGCCAAAGAGTGAGGCGCTATTCATCACTTCTGCGAGAGCACTTCCATCCAACTCCTTGAGAACGGCTGAGACATCTTTGTTGAAAGCATGGTGAACCGGCAACATCACATGCCCATGCCACCCAGGCCCCATGTATCCTTGGTAGCCCGCCGCATGTCGAGTAATGGCGAGATATTCCTGCGCTCCGAAGCGCACAATCTCGCACGCGGAGGAGGGCACTCGTTGCACAGTGGCTCCGACCGGGAGGTGATACGCATCGGAACTGGCCAGCACCTTCCCCTTTTCATCCAAGAGAAGAACCACCGACCAATCCTCTGGGGAATTCAGGTCCGCAAAAATCCTCTCCATCTCGTCTTGAAATCGAAAACTCAGGCAGAGGACGCCGATCGCCTGTCCGCTCCCATCCGTGACACGATAAGCATAAACCAAAGCCGCCCCCTGACCGGGAAGCAAATCCAGCTCACCGTAGTTTTCAATGTAGGCTTCGCGGGTTTTTAAGGCCCGTTCGACTAGCGGATCGGCACTTCGAGAAACCATGATCGTCTCATCAAGCCGGGCCAGAACCTGGCCACTAGTATCGAGCAGGATGATATCCGAGTAAACGGAATACTTCGCCACGTATTCCGAAAAACGCTGGCGCAGAATTTGTTGAATTTTGCGGAACTCTTCATCGCCGGCAGGAACTTCTCCACTTGGCCCGGCTGCCTTTTCACTCAAAACAATAAAATTGCTGATATCCGCATCCGTAGCCAGGAATCCGATGTCTGCCGTGCGTTCAAACAAGTTGCGCACAAGCATGTCGATAGCCACCTGAGCTTTGGACCCCATCTCCAACACAGTCTTCCGAAGCGTTTCCTCCGCCAACTGGATGAGTAAATCACTGCTAAGCTGTTGAAAAGCTTGGCGTTGACCGAGAAGAGTCAGATTATCCCAAGTCGATTGAAGATTTTGCAAAATCTCGCGATACTCTTCCACGGAATTCATATGCCGAATGACAGCCGCCAAGCGCTCGTCCAATTCTATATTTTTATAGTGACCCATGAATGATTGATTGGTTTTCTGAAACTCCGGAATTTGGTGGAGAATTGCCCGAAGGCGCGATCCTGAAGCAACAATCGCGCCACATTGCCAGTATTATAGTATTTCCCGCGTTCGCAATCTGCCTCTCGTAAAAATGACCGCCTCGATAATACCGGTCTCAGCCTTTGGAATATAGAAGCAAAGCGCTGTAAAAGTATACTTTAGCAACTAACGTTCCCAGTGCTATCGAGAAACTCGAAGGCCATTAACCTATCAAAAGGCTCGGGGCCATTCTCTACAAATTGAATGCTCGGTGACATAAAAACAACACTCGCCCCTTTGTCTGAGCATACTCCAGCGCCGTTTTGCACAAAAAGACACAATCGAAACAAAAACGGCCTTTACCAGAACCATTTCATCTCATTTGGCGAGTGCCATAAAGGTCAGTCCCAGGTAACCACACAAGTCTCTTTGAACGATTAGCGCTTTTTCCCTTCAGTTTTTCCTTTGTATTTCCAAGGCAGCTGTCATGAGGAAGCTCGCTCTATGAAAAATTATCCCACGGCTTTACTTCTCGCTATCTTGACCTCGCACTGGCCGTTCCTACTGCTTCGGCTTGCACGGCGTTGATGATCACCGACAAAAAAGGCCATGCCTATAGCGCGAAGACGATGGAATACGCCGTCCCGATGCCCTTCGAGATGTCGTATGTCCCGGCAGGAACCAAGGTCGTTTCCGTGGCGCCGGGGAAGACGCCCGGCCTGTCCTTCGAGACGACGGATCCCGTGTTGGGAGTGCGCGCGGATGTCGGTGTAGGCAATGGCATTAATATGATGGTGGAATCGGCCAACAACCAAGGATTGTCGATCAGCACCAACGAATTGCCCGGTTCACAATCGCCAGCGGGTGCCGGATCCGATGCTGCGAAGGCTTTGGCTACCACGGACCTCGGGCTCTATCTTCTCAGCAACTTCAAATCCGTCGCGGAGGTCAAGGAGGCACTGCAAGGAGGAGCGGTCAGTGTCTGGGTTCCAAAGGTTCCTCTCGTGGGAAATATCGAGGCTCCGTTCCACTACATCCTTTTCGACAAAACCGGCGCGGGCATCGTCATCGAATTTTTGGATGGCAAGATGAATGTCCACGACAATCCGGTGGGCGTGGTGACCAATGCACCGGATTTTCCGTGGCATTTGAAAAATCTGAACAACTACGCGCAGCTGACCAATCTGGACAACAACAGCGGCCAGTTCGGCCAACTGAAGGTGGGTGCTCCCGACAGCGGCAACGCATTGGCCAATGTTCCGTCCTCGCAGATCTCGGCTGGCCGTTTCGTTAAAGCGGCCTTCTACACGCAATTCGTGCGCAAGGCCGATTCTCCCGAGGACGCCGTGATCACGCTTGGGCACATCATGAATAACTTCGACCGGCCCTACGATCTCTCGATCGACAAGGGTTACTCGGCCGAAGGAGGAGCGCCAGGCAGCACCACGAGTGAAGTGACGCTCTTCACATGGATGAACGACAAGGTCCCAAAGTCCCGCTCGAAAAAATCAACGACACGCAACTCGACGGCACGCAGGTGTTACTCGGCGCCGCGAAGAATTAGTCGGCGGGGTCATGGCTCACAAATCAACCGTGACCTGCAACCCCAGCACGAGCGAGTTGCCATATTGGCCGAAACCGCCGGGTTGGATGATGTATTGGATATCGGGCTGCACAGAAAATTCCTTGGTGATCTGAAAAATATAGCCCGCGTTGACCACGGATTCGAAGGCGCCTGCTGATGACTGCCCCACACTGCGGGCGTAAGGCTCGCTGAAGCTGACGATCTGCCATGAGGTGTAGAGATGATCGGCCGGTCGGAGGCTCCACGGACCGCGCCAGACCGCACCGGCAAATGCGTCCAGCGGCATCTCGGTGACACCGCTCGGCAGCGCCCAGACCACGCCGCCGAAAATGGAAAACTGCGATGGTTGTTTTCCGCCCGGACTTTGCTCCCATAGCATTTGCTGGCCGATCGCGTAAAAGCCGAAAGGACTCGCGCCCCAGCCGCCGGGATATGACCCCTGCGGTTCGTTCGAAACATACGCACCGAGTTTGTAGACGCCGGGCAAACCGCTCCCATCCCCGTCGAGTTGCTGTCGACCGCGGTTAAATTGCTGTTCTTCCTGCACGACGGTGAACTTTTCCGAGTTCGGAGTCCAAGCGATCTCCACCACGCCGAAAGAGCCATCGTTTTGATCCAATCCGAGATCCAGACCGGTGTAGGGGCCGCTTTGTCCGAGGTTCGCGCGTGCTTGGAACAAGGCCGCCGTTAAAGAAGTCTCCCTCGTCGGCAGCCAACGCGCCCCTGCGAACCACGAGGCCGAGGAGCTGCCAGTGAATGGCGAGTTGAGTGCGAGAGCGATCGGAACGGAATTCAGCCCGCCAGTCAGGAGATAATCAAACGCAGGGAGCGTAGCGAAAAACTGCTCGGCCGCCACGCGTCCAATGCCGATCTCGAGCCGGTCGTCGAAAGCCTTTTGCACAAAGTAGGCTTGGTAGAGGAACAGCGTATTGCTGGCCCACGCCTGCGAGACAGTGAAGGCATTGCCGATCGATTCGGAGAGATTCCGTCCCGCGCCAGACACCGCAGAAACTCGCAAACCACCCCCGCGCCAGCCAAAAGGCTCCTCCCACTTGAACCCGAACGGCAGGTATTGCGAATAGGCGAAAGCCTGCGACTGCCCGCCGAGCGGATTGCCTTGGAAGACCCCGTAGTAGTCGACAAAAAACTCCATCCCGATCGGCTTCGCGGCGTCTTGCATCAACGACGACGCTTGGGAAAAAAGTGTCAGCGGTTCCTCGAAATCAGCCGCTCGCGAGCTGACATGCGTCAAACCCAGCAAGGCTGCCAAAAGGATCGCGACACTCCGATTGAAAAAGGGCATGACTTGCATGCCCGAAATCAAAGCGGGCAGGCGATGCCGTCCAGACGCGGGTCGCTGGCGCCGCAGAGGCTTTCGGCCTCGAGCAGGATGGCCTGCGCGGATCCCTCGAAGCTCTCACCGATATCGCCCGGCGAAGCAGGAGTCGAGCCGTCCCAAACCACCACATGGCCCATGGATGCCAGTCGTTTTCCGAGGTCGGGCAAGGGATGGGGTTCGATGGAAACGCGTTTGCCGTCGAGCACGCGGAGGCGCGGAGCGTCGATGGCCTGCTGCAAATTCATGCCGCGATCGATGAGATTGAGGAGGATTTGCACCTGGCCCTGAGGCTGCATGTTGCCGCCCATGCAGCCGAAGGACATTTTCAATTGGCCGTCAGGCCCAAGCACCATGGAGGGGAGGATTGTGTGGCGGACCCGCTTTGCAGGTGCCGCCGCATTGGGATGCCCAGGAACGAGGACGAAATCAGCGAGGCGGTTGTTGAGGACCACACCGGTGCCCGGCACGACGAGGCCGCTACCGAATGGGCCCGAGATGCTGGTAATGAGCGACACCGCCATGCGGTTGCGGTCCACGACCGTGAGATAGGTGGTGTCGCCGAAAACGCGGCCGGCTGGGGGATTTTCGGAAGCATGATCGCGATCGAGGCAGGCACGGCGGGCGGCGATGAAGGCGGGATCGAGGAGGTGCTCGATCGGAGCTTTCAGAAAACGCGCGTCGGCGACCGTGGCAGCAGCATCGGCGTAAGCGAGTTTGATGGCCTCCAGAATCAAATGGCAGGCCTGGACCTCGTCTGCCGCGAAGATGGCAGCCATGTCGTAGCCTTCAAGAATGGCCAGCGCCTCGAGCGCCACGATGCCTTGGCCATTGGGTGGCATTTCCAAAACTGTGTGTCCTCGGTAGGTGCCTCGGATGGGTTCGACCCACTCGGCTTGGATGGTGTCGAAGTCGGCCGCTTCCAGATAGCCGCCCTGTTTGGCAACCGTCTCGACGATGCGATCACGCACTTCGCCGGCATAGAAAGCCGAACGGCCCTCGCGAGCGATCCGGCGCCAGAGCGCAGCCAGATCGGGCTGGCGAAAGAGCGCGCCCGGGGCGGGAACATTGCCACCTGGAAGATAGTCGGTAGAGCCAGGTGAAAATTTCCGGAGCAATGCAGACCCTGCCTCCCAGGCTTGGGCGATTTTCTGGCCTACTGGGAACCCTCCATCGACCAGCGCGGCCGCCGGCTCGAAAAGGTCGGTGAGTTCCATCGTTCCAAACTTCCGGTGCAGTTCCAAATAGCCATCGAGCGTGCCGGGCACGTTCACTGTGGCTGCGCCGGCGTGCGGCATGACATCTCCGTGCTCGGCGCGAACACGCTCGAGGGTCATGAGCGAACCGGAGCGCCCGCTGCTATTGAGACCGTGGACTTTTCCATCCTTCCAGACCATGGCGAACATGTCGCCGCCGAGGCCACTCATCATGGGTTCGGCGACATTCACCACGGCAGCCATGGCCAGGGCGGCATCGGCAGCGTTTCCACCCGCCTTGAGGATGTCTCGTCCCACCACCGCCGCGAGCGGTGTGCTGGAACAGGCCATGCCATCTCGGCCATAAACGGGAGCGCGTTGGTTGTTGAAAGGGTTCATAGTGTTTTCAAAACGGGATCACAGCCATCCCATAGAGGAAAAAATTGACCCTGAAGGAGAGATGGACGGGGTGTTTGAAACCTGCCACTTGGCAGGCTATGAAAAAACCAAAACACCCCCGTCCATCGGCTGCAAAGTTCAGCGGTTTCCGGCAGCTTTG
>JAPLTI010000320.1 GCA_026398285.1 Verrucomicrobiota bacterium | reverse complement strand
TCCTGGCTCCCAGTGCCACTGTGAGCTGGAAGAAAATTTTTTTAGCGTAGCTCCAGGGCGTTAGTGGAAAATCCAAATAGCGATTCAAAATGACTGATGGGGAGTGCAATCGCACCACAAACGCTAGATCTTTTACCCAGCGAGCAGCCCAAGCCCCCTCTGCCTTTAGCTCGCCGCACTCCAAGACATCAAACGGCTTTTGCTTATGCCGATCACGAAAAGCAAGACCTGCAAAAACCGCGAAATCTGGAGCCGAAGCGTCGCCCAGATGATGAAAAACAACTCCCTGACGCTCGGGCAAATCCCCCACCCTCCCCGATGTGAAAATCTCCACCTCGCACCCTGCTCGCACCAACCCTCGCGCCAAATGGTCGAAATAGGTCCCGATTCCCCCACTACTAGGGAGACCTGAGAACTCACTACTTATGAGAGCGACTCTCAAAATTTATTCACTACACTATCCTTGGAATTGCCATTTTTCATTTGATCATAGATCCAAGCATATGTCTTCTCCAATCCGGCACGCAAAGAAACTGAAGGTTCCCAGCCCAGCATTTTTTTGATCAAAGTATTATCGCTACTACGCCCACGCACCCCCTTGGGAGCATCTAATTTGTAGCGCCGCTCCAGCGTAATGCCTGCAATATTTTCTACGATATCCACCAACTGATTGATACTTACCATTTCCGCCGAACCAAGGTTGATTGGATCAACGATATCACTGATCGCTTGGGTGCCATAGATACAGTCATCAATAAATTGAAAACTCCTCGTTTGGAGCCCGTCTCCCCAGATTTCTATCTCCTTCTTTCCTCCCAACTTTGCGTCGATGACCTTACGGCAGATGGCAGCTGGGGCTTTTTCCCTTCCTCCATCGAATGTCCCGTGCGGTCCATAGACATTGTGATACCGTGCCACGCGCGTCTCGATACCGAAATCCTCGCGAAAATGCCGACACATCCGCTCCGAAAAAAGTTTTTCCCATCCATAGCCATCCTCGGGATCAGCTGGGTAGGCATCCTCTTCCTTAAGACCAGGATTTTCTGTTTCACGCTGCTTATATCCAGCGTAAACGCAAGCTGATGAGGAATAAAAAAGACGCCTCGCCCCACAATGTCGAGCAGCCATTAACAAGTGAGTATTAATCAGCACACTGAGCATGCAAAGCCCCTTGTTGAGTTCAATAAACCCCATACCGCCCATATCTGCTGCCAGATTATAGACCCAGTCACAACCATTCACCGCCTGAATGCATGCCTCTTTTCCCTCGAGATCGAGAGTCAGATTCTCTGCCTCGGAAAATCTTTGATACCATTGCCACTGCGGCTTCTTATCCACCGCGCGCACGCGGTGTCCCTGAGCGAGAAGTTGCTTCACGAGTTCCCCGCCAATGAAACCACCGGCGCCAGCTACTAGCATAGGATGTTTTTCCATAAATTTTTGATTGAGACTTTTAACCACGGATTGCACGGATGGGCACGGATAATAACCAAGCAGGGCGGTGCTTGGACAAGCCAATCTGGAGTTGCGTTTTCAAATTCCTTTACAAGCGAGCTTGCACGGGATTGTGCAAACACATCGTGCACTCGCTCCGCGAGCGGCCCTGCTTAGGCGGCGGTGCCGCCGAAGACGGATAGCTGATGGAACAAACATTTGATGCTCATCGCTCGACCCTCGATTCCCGAAGGCACAGGGTTGAGCTTGGCTTGCCAAGCGGGGAGATGTTTTGGGAAAGCATCTGCAAGCTCGCTTGCGAGTGTCTTTTCAAAACAGCTCCGGAATTCGTGCAACTGGAATCAACGCTGGTTTTTTCGGGGCCACGAACTGGTTTCTCTTCATCCGTGTTAATCCGAGTAATCCGTGGTTAAATTTGCTTCCCACTCCTCGGGATCGCCATCCACGACTCTGGGCACACATCGCACAAGTTGTGCTGTGGCCTCTTCGTAAACCATGGTTCCGGTCTGAAAACCATTCTCCTCTCGTTGCCGGAAAGCCAAGCCCCCCACCATGAAAAACTGCTGTTCGCTATGATGAAATGTTGGCACAACGACATCAACCGAATATCGTCATAGGCATTCCACGGCTCCACACAGTCCACAAAAACAGACCCCTCGGGACAAATCCCGCATCCTCTGGCAAACTCCACATCATCTGAGAAAACAAAATACTTTGGATTTTGAACCTCCCGGCCAAGCAACTCCATGCAGGTCCGGTAATACCCCTCCTCCACAGGATCCTGGGTGCTCTTAGAACTCGTCAACAAATCCCCGCGCCGAAAATGCACCGCAACCGCCTCACAGCTTTGAATCTCCTGAGCCAATGCCGCCACTTTGCTGGACGGTGCATACCGGAATCCAAAATGCTTCCTGATAATTTTAGCCACTGGGGCAAAAAACTTCTCCGATTGAAATGTGCCATCGACCACACTCCCGTCTGGCAAGTCGAAAAACTCTGGATAAAAGTGGAACTGCTTTTGAATAATCTGGTTGCCCAGACCGCAAAATAATCTTGAAACAATCATTTTTAAAGACGAATCACGCGATACACAAAAAAGACTCAAACCAAGTGGCTCCACGGCAGAGCATAGATTTCCCCTCCGAGCGATCTGGGTTCGGTTCCACCATACAGAACGACACCGCGTAAAAATCGCCGCCCTGTTGGCATTGCAGAAGATAAAGCACGGAGCCCTATGCAGTCCGATGGCGTTACAGACTGGGAGGCTTTGATTTTTAGACCCACAATGCCCTGCGGTGTCTCAAGAATAAAATCCACATCTCGTTTGCCTCCATCGCGCCAGTGGAAAATTTTGCGCGATGGGGAGTCCATGCCTCTCCATACCTGCAGCGTTTGGAATACCGCTTGCTCCAGCCAGAAGCCCTCGTCTGGACGATTGGCGACATCGCTTGGTGCTCGGATTCCTGCCAACCAAGCAGCCAATCCGGAGTCTTGCCACATCAGTTTTTTGGCTTTTCGCATGCCACTCGAAGCATTTATATGAAAAGCCTCCAAGCGAGATATCAGGCATCCCACTTCGAGCCATTGCATATGCCGATGGCATGTGGGTTGAGTGATTCCTGCATCTCTCGCCAGATCGGATTCATTGAGCAAACGAGCCGTTCTTCCGGCAGCCAAGCGCATGAGCGTTTGGAAATCTCCAAGACTCGCCACATTGCTGAGTTGCCTCAAATCCCTCTCGAGGTAGGTCTGCACATATCCGCCGAACCACATCCCGCGCGCTGCGTCTTCGTCGATGTCCAGTGCGGGTGGGAATCCACCACGGCAGAGCATTTTGTGCCAATCAACCCGAGGTCCTTGCCAAGCATCCATTTCGGGTTTATCCGAAAAAAGACACTCAATCAGATCCAGACTTTTTCTGCTTCCACGCCACTCATCTCTGCAAAATGGTGACAACTCCAGATAAACAGCGCGCCCGGCCAAGGAATCTGCTACAGAGCGTAGCAATGAAAAATTAGCCGACCCCGTGAGTAAAATTCCTCCAGCAACTCTTCCTCGATCCACCGCCCGCTTCACTGCCAGGAGCAACTCTGGCGCGCGCTGCACTTCATCCAAAGTCACCGGCAAATCTTCGAGCAAGGAATCCGGATTCTCCTTCGCTTGCGCCAGTATATCCAATGAATCCAGAGTATAATACCTACGCTTAGGACCCGGGCACAGTTCTCTGACCAGCGTCGTTTTTCCAACTTGCCTGGCCCCAGCCACAACCACCACAGGAAAAACCGAAAGAGCACGACTCAACAAAGGCACGATCCATCTTGAATGATTTTTATTCACGGCATGAATAGATTTACTACACTCGCGCCAGAGTCAATAGAAAAAATCGTAATTCAAGCGAGTAAAATTCTACTCTGCGGCGAAATGGGCATCCAGCACGAAACAATCCGCTGCATATTGCTGTAAAGGGTGGCGAGTGGCTGGGTGCATGTCGAACAGCACGAAACATCTAATTTCAGCACCGTATTCCGCGCATGCGCCAAAGCCAAACCCGCCGCATATTGGAACATCTGGTTTCCCAGGCCGCAAAAAAGACGAGAAATAATCATAGAAAATCAGAATCTAAAAAAGTCTTTTGTCGATCGAACTACTCGTTTTAATGGGTTACGTGTAAAATCTCTGCCTTTAGGGTCTGCAAAACGGCCATTTTCATCAAATTGATACATTTTTTCAGTGTTTCCCCTGTAGAGCGCCGCCCACCATGCCATATTGCCTGTGCAGTTGATTAAAGTGTCGCATTTCGCCAGCATTCGAGTGACGCTCAATACCTGCATACCGAAACGTATTCGGTCCATAGCTAATTCCTCATCAGGTAGAAAATGAAGCCCCATCTTTCCGCGAGTTACTGGCATCTCCTCCAAAGCAAAGCAACGATTTCCGAAAACTTCCTTAAAACGCTCTCTGACCTGCCACTGGTCAGTCTGAATAAAAATGCGATACTTGGCCTTATTCTTCAGAAAAAACTTCACAAGCTCCACATAATTTTCTACCGGCGAAATTAATACTTCAGAGTCCTTGTCCGTGCCTCGATAAAAAATTCCCACTGTCCTACCTGCTTCAAATTGATATCTTAGCGAGATATCCCTCTCCAATTTCTGAACTGTCTCGCTCGGCGTGAACCAATAGTCAACGAATGCCTTCCAATCTCTGATTTTCGTTAAAGCATAGCGCCTGTGGTGATCTCCTGGCCACGAGCGAGCTGAAACGCTCCTTCCAACGAATTCGCCAAGACTTTCATTCCTTTGAAAAAAAACAGGATATAAATCTAAACTCCTGTCTTGACTCCTGTCACAATACTTATCCCAGCCTCGATCCATACTAATCTGGTCTGGCACAATACCCTCAGAGGCCAAATCTGCTACGGCCCACAATGCTGTAGAACAATTCGAGAAAAATCCCTCATCCCAGTTCGCATGGAGTATCCGCGTCTCCGAATCGTAATAATTGTCCCACTCCAAGTCGCGCATTGCATTTCTGGGATCATCTGGGTCTTTCGTCTTCATCGGTTCACGGCTTTCCATACCTGCATAGTTTTCCGGGCTGACTGAGCCCAAGTGAATTTTAGCACATTTTTAAACTCAGCCGGCTGGAGTTCCAATACTAATGAACCCACAGCAGCTAAATAATTTATCATCTTGGTAGTCAATTTTTGCTTAACAGAAATAAAATTTCCCCCCCAGCAACCTGAGGATCGATTTCCTGAATGCAACGCACGGTGTCATATTTGCAAATCCAGTTGCAACCATAGCAATCCATTGCTCTTTTAACCACGCGAGAGAATTGCGAGTCCCCCCAAGGATAGAACCTTCCGTAATGTCCTCCTCCCACAATTCCTACAACTCGTTTTCTTAAGGCTGTGGACATATGCACTGCCGCCGTCTCTTGAGTTACCATGATATCGCATCTTTTGTAGCACTCCACGGTTTGCCTAACTGTGGTTCTACCACTTAGATTTAGAAGACTCTTCTCTGGCCAACCACTATCCGCGAATGCTTGCAAAATGGACTCACAATACATGCAATCAACTTCACTACCAAAAAAAACCAACTTCGAAATCAAACCCCTGCTTTTTTCAAAAGCT
>JAPLTI010000363.1 GCA_026398285.1 Verrucomicrobiota bacterium | reverse complement strand
CTTTACGCAAAGAAAAAGGGATTGCCCGTCATCGCGGCGAGCAGCCCAAACTTCTGCCTCGCCCGCTGGAATGCCCCCATGTGGGGAGGGTGCGTCACGGCCACCGATGAAAAATCCCGCGCCTTTTATCAGAGAACCGGCCTTCCGCTGTTTGCCTGGTCTGCCACCGCCAGCGGATTCCTGACGGGGAGGTTCAAGGCTTCCGACGCAAAAAGACTCGGCCCCAACGATCCCGTCGTGCAGACCTGGTTCAACCGGGAAAACCTTGATCGCCTCCAGCGTCTTCTCAAGGCCTCGAAGCGCACCGGATTTTCGCCGGCCGCCATTGCCCTCGCTTTTGTCCTCGATCAGCCGATGAATGCCTTCGCTCTGATCGGGCCGCAGAGCATCGCCGAGATGAATGACTCATTAAGTAGCCTGAGCGTGGATCGGGAAATCCTCACTGCGAACGCTCTCGAAATGTAAAGATGATAAAAAAGACGCCACACAAAGTCAGGAACGCCCCGTCAGAGCGTAATGCCCGGCAACTCTCCGGGATCGCGCTCCCGCCCAAGAATCGGCAGGAGCAATTGCCGGATGCATGGTTGAAGTCGCTGAAACAATGGGGGTATTTTGCCCTCGCTCTGCAAAACGACCCGACACTGCCGCGCAAAGGGGGCGAGGAGAACCACCGCGACGGACTATATCGCCTGCATTTCCTTTACGATCTCGGCGCGGAGACACCGCGCGCAGAATCGTTGGCGTATTTTAAGTCTGCGTCGAAAAAGGCCCGCAAACACGGGTTGAAAGTCTATCTCGACTGCTGGGAGCCCTCCATTCCGATCACGGTCTGGGAAGAGTTGCCAAAAGCGTGGCAGGGACACACCGGCGGGGTGCCGCGCCCGATGAGTCTCGACATCGAGAATCCCGAAGCGGCCGCCTGGTATTGGGCGATCATCCGGCGTGCAATGGAGCGGTTGCCGGAGATCGACGGGGTGATCCTTGGACGGGAAGACAATGATGCCGTCCTGGCCGACCCGGCCGATCCGGAAGCCTTGGTGCCCAAACCGGCCATTCGCTGGGCACGTTTTTACCGTCGGTTTTTCGAGACGCTCCAAGTGGTCAACCCGGCTCTGGAGATGTTCCTCTACGACTGGTGGTGGCCGGAGGGAGATCACGCGGCGATTCTCGGTGCGCTGCCTGCGGATGTCCAGGTGGTAACACGTTTTGAGAACAATACACGCCCCTACTCGCACCCAGATTTCGTGCGTGGCGAGAGCCTCATCAATGACGTGAATGTGGCCGTGGACAAGCCGATGAAGGATGCGGCAAAGATCATCGCCTCCCGATTGAATGTTTCATGCAGCCCTATGCGCTTGCGCCGGGAATGTATCTACGAAAGCTCCATGGCCTGCGCGAAGCGGGCTTCCACGGGTGGATGGTTTATGATTGTGGCGGTATCGACAGTGGGATGACGGCCGACCTGCTTGAGACCTACGGGCGGCATCCTGGGGCCGGGATCGAACGGCAGTTGTCAGAATTCGTCCGTATGCGTTACGGAACGGCGGCGGCGGATGGTTGTCGTGACGCCTTCAACCATTTTGAGAAGGCAATTGAACTCTTTCCCTTAGACGTGCATACGCGTCCCAATCGGATGCTCAATGGTCTGGGTATTTCAGCCGCTTTGTGCATGGGGCTACCGCTCCGCCCTCAGGATGCCTGGGAGGGCAGGGCTGATTGGGAGCGCCCGGAGGGGAGAGGAGGGTTCGATCCCCACAATTATACTGAACCACGCAGCCTGGAGCGCATCATCTCGCGCCTTCCTCTCGTTATCGGTGAGCAGGAGGAGGGATTGTCCCGCTTGGCTACCCTGCTTGGGCTGCCGGGGACCTCGGCTCAGAAGCAAGCCCGCAGCTACGATCATGCCTTGGGCTCGGCTTATCTCCAGGTCTTGCGCAGCATGTTTCACTTCTTCGGCATGGCGGGCATCCTCCAGAAAGTGCGCCGCGACAACCGTCTCATCCCGGCCGACCTCAAGACCCTGGACTACCTCAGGGAAGCCGAGATGGAAAATACCCAGACCTTCGCCGAATTGCTTCGGCGGCATCCGGAGTTCTACGTCAACAGCACGCACGATGTCTGGAAATATCTTTCAGACTATGACAATCGACTGGACTAAAACCATCCGGACACTGGGGCCGACTGTTGCCCTGGACTAACTATTTAGGGATATTCAATGAGCGCTAATTCAACCAAACAAATAGGATATTACAATGAGCACTAATACAACCAACCAAAAATCCCCACTCCGCATCTGGCATGTCGGTAACTGGTGCGCCCACTGGGGTAATGAGTTCCGTGAATCTGCGTTTCGATCCTCGATTAAAGACTTCGAGGTTCTAAACTATGCAAAAATCATGGTCAGCGCCCTGGAGAAGATTCCTGGTGCGGAGGTGCACTCTATTCCTTCGTGGGATCTCTATCACATGTCGCCCGAGCAGTTCGCCGAGCGGTTGGCCTGGGCCACCACGATTATTTTTGGTGATGTCGAGACGCAATCCCTACATCTGAATCCCTCGTTTTTCAAGGATCAGTTCAGCAACCGGTATGTGACGTTCCCTGACCGGTTCGATATCCTCAAGGAGTGGATGGAGGGTGGTGGGCATTTCCATATGAACGGCGGTTGGTTTAGTTTTTCCGGCCACCAGGGATATGGCGGATGGGCCCGCAGTCGATGGCAGAAGGATACCGGGGATCGGGTGCTGCCAGTAGATTGTGTCGAAGGGGACGACCTGATCGAATCGACCGCCTCCTTTGAAGTGCGGACTGCGGATGCCGGACATCCGGCGGTGCAGGGAGTGGACTGGGCCTCCGTGCCCCCGATTCTGGGCTTCAACGAAACGCGACCGTCCCCGGGCGGCAATGTCATTGTTGAAATCCGCAATGGCACCACCTGGTATCCCCTTCTGGCTGAGCGGATGATTGGACGGGGCCGCAGCACAGCCTGGACCACCGGAGCAAGCCCGCATTGGGGGGTCAACTTCATGAAATGGGAACTCTACGAAAAATTCTGGCACCAGTTGTTTGCTCCCGCCCAGGCGGGACATAGAACGGCGAAATAATAAACCCCGAAAATGAAAACCAGCAACACATAGAAAAACAAGATGACAACTAACATTACAACACACGCACCGACAGATCGCAAAAATCATCACAAGTCCGCGAATCCGAAGATGGGCTTTGCTTTCTGGATAGGCCTCCTTTTTAGTCTCGCGCCGTGCCTGCCATCGTTTGCAGCGGAACTCCCCACGCCCGTCATCGAGGTGCTCGCCGATGACTCTGACCCCATCCAAAATACCGGAAGTTTGGGAGATATGTTAAAGGCGCAAAAGCTTAAGCATGGGGTGAATGTGAGTGTCCAGCAATTGGCCCTTCCAGGTGGCAAGTCGATTTCCAAGACCGTCGCGGTCGCCGAGAAACCGGCGAGCCTTTGTTA
>JAPLTI010000096.1 GCA_026398285.1 Verrucomicrobiota bacterium | reverse complement strand
GACTTGAACGAGGCGCTTGTCAGTGGCGTTGATTTTTTCCGCAAGAATCTGAGCCTTAGCAATGAGGAGCTGTTTCTCTCCTACATCATTGGGTTTAACCGAAAAGCTTTCCCAGGCATTGAAGAAATCGGTAATAGCGTCGCTGATGCCGCCACCACTTGCGCCAGGGGCATTCTGTATGGAAGTCGAGTCTTTGGTGCGATCGAGAAACTGACCTAGAGCGATTTCGGCGCTTTCGAGGACTTTTTTGGCGGCTTCGAGGGAACTAGAGGAAGTTATTTCTCGCATGACGCTCTTGTCGAGAAGGGCGTCGCGGTTTTGGCGGAGGCCCATTGCTTCCACTCCCATACTTTCAAAAGCGACACCGGTTTCGATGGAACCGCGATCGCCGATTTCGACGCGTTCCTTGGAGTAGCCGCGGTTGTTGATGTTCGCGAGGTTTTTGCCTGCGACTTCAAGACCTTTGGAGTGGACGCGGAGGGCGCCACTGCTGTTTTGGAGTGATCCGATGAGGCCTGACATAATTTAACTTCCTTGTTGAGTTTTCGAGGCGGCTTGGCCTGAATCCTTCAGGCGACAGCTGCTGTGAATTTTTCCTGTATGTATGATGTTCTGATCTGTCCGTGTGCCCCGTAGGTGCCTGGCATTGCTCCGGGGTTTCTTACACCTAGCAATTGTCGTGCCGACTCCACGCACTGGGCGAGGAGCATCCGGTTTTGGCGGGTGCGGCGCTGGGTGCGGGTGATGAGGTCGTTGATTTCATCAATGAGGGCTCGAAGGAGCGGTTGGTGCTCGGGCTGAAAGGTGTGAGTGAGCGAGGAAAGGGTGATATCAGAGGGTTTACCAATCGCAACAGCCGTCTGACGAACCAATTCCTCTCGCTGCTCGCGGATGTGCGTAAGTTTGGCTATCTGCTCGTCCACATCGATATTAATATCCAAAAATCCGGTGGGATCTTGGTGGATAATACAATTTTGCTGACGATCGAAAAGGTGGAGGAGCCCTCCATACTCTTGGAGTTCGTTTTGCAATGCGGAGACGATCTCTTTGAATTTCTCTTGGATGTTCATAATTTTAAATAGATTGAGGTTTCTTTAAAAGCTGAGCTTGGAGGAGTGAGGAGATGCCGTTGGGACCTCCGCTCACGGATTCGGAAATGGTGTTGGATAGGAAATAATTGTATGTTCCCGTCTTATCGGCTCCCGGCGTTTCTTGATTCATCATGGGCTGCAGGGCCTTTTCCAGCATGCTACGCCAGAGGATTGACTCGAACTGTTTGCAGGAGTCGGCAATTTTTGCATCCTCAGGTGAGGAAATTTTGCCGTTTGCCGGTGTCAAGCCGGTCTGGATTTGGGGAGTGAGGGCTGAGATTTCCATAAATTTAGTTTAAGACGAGTTCGGCCTGAAGAGCACCGGCGCGCTTCATGGTTTGAAAGATGGACATCATGTCGCGGGTCGAGACGCCAAGGGCATTGAGTGCGGTGGCAACCTTCTCGATAGTAGGCGCCTCTTCGACGACTTTGAAGGAGCCTTTCTGCTCGTTCACATCAGTGGTCGTGCTCGGTAAAACAACCGTCTGCCCGGCGGCATTGCCGATAAGCGGGGCGTTCGGTTGGCTTGCAGTGAGGGTGGAAGCGATGGAGATTGTGAGCGAACCGTGACTCACAGCCACCTTGGACACCCTGACATTCGAGGTAGCAACGATCACGCCGGTGCGTTCGTTGATGACGACACGCGCGACAGAGTCCGGTTCCAACTCGATGCCGCCCAGGCTGGCAAGGAAGTTCACTTCGTAGGAACTGTATTCCGGAGGGACGATCACATTCACGGTCCGACCATCGCGTGCCACGGCGGTATTGGGGAACACGCGGTTGATCGCCTCGGCCATGCGTGCGGCCGAGATAAAGTCCGCCTCACGGAGATTCAGATTCAAGGAACCATTTTGAACGATCTGAGTGGGAATTTCGCGTTCCACGATGGCTCCATTCGGGATTGTGCCAACTGTGGGGTGATTTTTCTGAACAGTGGCGCCACCGGGACCGCCTTGACCACCAAGAAAGCCTCCGACGGCGATGGGACCTTGCGCAACGGCGTAGACTGTTTTATCGGCACCTTGAAGCGGCACTTGAAGAAGGACGCCGCCTTGAAGTGTCTTTGAGTCACCAATGGATGAGACCGTAACATCGATGCGGGAACCGGGTTTGGCGAATGGCCCGATATCAGCAGTCACCATAACGGCGGCGACATTGCCAGACTTGATGTCATCGGCGGGCACATTGATGCCATAGGTCTTCAAAGCATTGGCAATACTTTGCAGGGTTGAGTCGATCTTGCTATCGCCCGTGCCGGCGAGACCGACCACGAGTCCGTAGCCGTTCAATTGGTTATCCCGGGCGCCTTCGACATCGATGAGATCCTTGATGCGTGAACCACCGGAGTAGTTCAGAGTGATGGGCGAGGAGTCACCGACCTGCGCAGGAAGAGCCCCGGCGAGAATCGCTGTAAGAAGTGGAATGAGAGCTAACTTTTTCACGATTTTAAAAAATTAAGGCATCGGCTTGATTTTATCCCAAATGCGGATGAGCCAACCTTTTTTCTGGGCTTCGGTCAGCTCGCCTTCGGGAATAAATTCCACTTGGGCGTCGGCGATCTTGGTAGAAGGAATGGTATTATCGGTGGCGATGTCGATCGGACGAACAATGCCGCGCATGTAGGCGTATTGGGATTCCTGACCGGCGCGGATAATCTTGGCGCCTTCCACAACAAGGTTTCCGTTTGGCAAAACATCCACCACCGTCACAGCGGTGCGGTTCGTTAAAGTGAGGGTGTTTTGTGTGTCACCGCCACCGTTCCACTCGCTCTTGGCGGCGATATCGAGTGTCGGGATAGTGACATCATTCTGATCCACAGCGCCGCCGGAAGACTTGCTCAGCCAGCTTGGCAGGGCTTGAACGAAACCGTTCAATGTGGCATTCAGTGCAGGAAAAATACCCGTGCCACCTTGAGTGTTCTCATAGGTTTTGATTCGGGCGGTCTGCTGGGTCGAGGTGTCTTCCGAGACAACAATCGTAAGAATATCGCCGATATTGCGAGCGATCTTATCGGCAAACATACTCTGCTCGGTGGAACCTTCCTTCAGCCAAAGGGATCCGGCTTGGACGGAGTTTCCCATGAGGGTAAATGCGGAAAATGCGCATACTGAAAAGAGAGATGCAGGCGAAAATTTCATATTTGAACTCAAAATTTGACTTGAACAGTGTTGATTCCGACGACCTTGGCTTGAAAATCCTTCCGGCTATCGGGATTTCGGATACCTACCATTTCCCCAGCACCAGCCGTGCCAAGTGCCAAGCCCTTCATGGTGATGTTGAGCGAGCCCTCGGAGACGATCACATCGACGAGTTGATTTTTGCGAACCAGCGGACGCAGGGAGAGGTCGCGCGAGGTGAGCGGGCGGTCTTGTCCCACGCCTTGCGCCATCTCGTATATGGACAGATCGGTATCCGCAGGGACATAGGAGAGATTTTCAGCAAGGGTATCGATATTTTTCAATCCGCAGGAGGAGGCATCGGGCGTGGCTCCGCGATCAAGGCGGCGGGTGGCTACCCAAACCGGACGCCAGAGTGAGGCGCGAAGGATTTCCTGCCAGGATCCGACTTGATTGCCGCCGGATTCGATGTGGAACCGCACTTGAGATCTCGAAGAAAGGCCTCCCAGTGGCGCTTGATCGATGACGAGCTTCCAATCGCGGCCATTGCGGAGTTCAAGAGGCTTCCACTCTTGAGAAAGTGATAGTTTGAGGTCGCCCTCCAGTGAGTAGCGGGCAGTGAGTTCACGCTGCAAGGCGTCGAGAATCTCGCGCTCGCCAATCATGACCATGCCGGGCGAAGTCACTACAGCAGGGGCCGGAGGCTCGGACTTTTGAAAACTCGCAGCTACCGGGTTCACGGGCGCATTAGCCAGCGGAACGGTAATACCTCCCAAATCGGCAGCCTGTAAGGAAGCTGCCGCCGCGACGGGAAGTAAAATTGCGGAAATACGATTCATTAACGCTTGATGTTATTTGCCTGCTCCATCATCTGGTCTGAGGATTGGATGGCTTTGGCATTCACTTCGTAGGCGCGCTGGGCAAGGATCATATTTACCATTTCCTCAGCGACATTGACGTTTGAAGTTTCGAGGTGGCTTTGGAGGAGTGAGCCGAATCCAGCTTGTGCAGGATTACCGAGGTTTGGAGCGCCACTGGCCGGTGTCTCGTCGAAAAGATTACCGCCCGCGCTGCGAAGTCCAGCGGGGTTATTGAAGCGAACCAATTGGAGCTGGAAATTCTGCTGTCCACCAGGAGTCTCGACAGTGACCTGACCGGTTGAAGAAATAGTCACATTCTGGGCATCCACCGGGATCGGTTGGAAGCCACCCAGGACGGGCAGACCGTCATTAGTCACCACGCGACCATCGGAACCGAGTTTGAAACCACCATCGCGGGTGTAGGCCGTGGTGCCATCAGGGCGTTGCACCTCGAAAAAACCATCACCTTGAATGGCGACGTCCATTTTTTCGCCGGTTTGAGTGAGTTGGCCTTGAGTGTAGATTTTTGCGGTCGAGACCACACGGGTTCCATTTCCGACTTCCACCGATGTCGGCGTGAGGTTTCCCGCGCCCTGCTCTGCGCCAACCTCGCGCTTCTTCTGGTAGAGCATGTCTTGGAACTCGATTTTGTTTTTCTTGAAACCGGTTGTATTCACGTTCGCGAGGTTGTTCGCGATCGTGTTGAGGTTCATCTGTTGGGCTTCCATTCCTGTGGAAGCGGCTTGAAGTGCTCTTAACATAATAGTTTAGGGTTAGGCTGTTGCGCCGAGTGAGTTAATGGCTTTTGAAATGAGATCGTCGTGCGACGTCACAGAACGCTGCGCGGCTTCATAGGCACGCGATACAGCAATGAGGTTCACGAGTTCTGACATGGGAGCGACATTGCTGGATTCGATAGCACCCTGTGTGATGGAGACTTGATCAAGAGCTTGTGGATTCGCTCCCTCCGGTGGTTCGAAAAATCCACCCTCAACACGGGTCAGTTGATCCGGGTCTGCAAAATCATAAAGATTCAAGCGACCGAGCAGATTACCGCCTTGAGAAATCGAACCGTCCTTGGCAACAACGAGTTCACCTTGTTCAGGATTAACGGTGATAGGACCTCCATCTCCAAGAACAGGAAGGCCTTCCTTCGTCACAAGCGTATTATCTTGATTGATATGAAACTCACCATCTCGTGTGTAGAGGTTTTTCCCATCAGAATTTTGAATTTGGAAAAAACCGGGGCCATCGACTGCAAAATCCGTGTTTTTCCCAGTGGCTTTCATGTCTCCAGGAGCAAAATTTACACTGCTCGTGCGGCATGGAATGCCTCCGGAGTGCCGAGCAGCAGAGACTCCATCGGGCGAGTATTCCGTCGTCTTCTTCTGGTCGGTTTCGATGGCGAAACTGGACTTTTTAAAGCCAGCCACATTTGCAGAAGCAAGATTCTGTGAAATAGTTTGTTGCCAACGCTCGAGGGCTGAAAGCGAGGCGGCATTGGTGTAAATTCCTTCTACCATAGTGTCATTTACGTAGCATCCGCTGTGCCACCCTGCATTTGTGATACAGAGGAGCACTCGAGCGAGTAAAACAGGCAGAATTTGCCGAGTTCATCGTCCCATAAACCTCTCGACATGTCCGGATGAGGAGCGTAGACCACCATCATGTTGACGCCCCTCTTGAATGAGATTTTTCAATCTTCCGTGGCGAATGAAGTCTCCGATGTAATCCTCCGCGCCGGCACGCCTCCACTTTTTCGGATCAGCGGCGAACTCCTGTCTGTCGAATGCGCAAATCCTACGGACTATGATATGGCTTCACTCTGGGAAGCATGTCGGGCGAATCCCTCCGATTTAGATCATGATGCCAGCCTCGCCACAGAAAAAGGCGAGCGCTTCCGGGTAAATCTCCACCGTCAACTCGGAACGCGCGGCGCGGTTTTGAGGAGAATTCGAAGAAATATCCCGACTTTGGGCGATTTGGGCGCACCTGTAGATCTCCTTCTCCAGTGGGCCAAATCCAAATCCGGCATAATCATCATCGCCGGTCCAACGGGTTCGGGAAAATCCACCACCGTGGCAGCGCTCCTGGATTCGATAAACCAAACAGCGCCCCGCCATATTGTGACGATTGAGGATCCGGTGGAGTATCTTTTCGAAAGTCGGCTTTCGCACTTTACCCAACGCGAGGTGGGTATCGATACCCCGACATTTGCCGAGGGGTTGCGCCGCTCACTTCGTCAGAATCCTGATATCATTTTTCTCGGCGAGGTGCGCGACCGTGATTCGGCATCCACCGCTCTGCAGGCTTCGGAGACAGGTCACCTCGTTCTGACCACGCTGCACGCATCCAACGCCAAGGAGTCTATCGAGCGGTTGGAGGGCCTTTTCGCCACCGAGGAACGCAGCGGTATTCGCAAGATTTTGTCCTCGCAGCTTCTTGGGGTCCTCTGCCAGCGGCTCCCCCCTTCAACGAGCGGAGGCAGAGCCTTGGCGTGTGAGTATTTCACCAA
>JAPLTI010000110.1 GCA_026398285.1 Verrucomicrobiota bacterium | reverse complement strand
CGCGCCCACACCCATGCTGATGTGGAGATTAATATTCCGATGCACGGCGGCCCGCTCCGCTATCTTCACGGCGGCCGCATCGTCGAGGTCCCTGCCGGTAAAATCGCGCTGTTCTGGGGTGGCATTCCCCATCAACTTCTTTCCCCAGCCGGTGGTTGCGAGGGAATCTGGATCACCCTTCCTCTGCCTTGGATACTGCAATGGGAAATCCCCAAGCCCCTCACGCAACGACTGCTTTCCGGTGATTTTCTATTAGGTGAATCTGCGGTTGAGGAATCTACGGGACTACGGCGCTGGGTTGCGGACTTTGAAAGTGGAAATGCGGCCCGCCGAAAAGTCCTGTTGCTGGAAATCCAGGCCCGGTTGCACCGCTTGGCTCTTGATACGCCGCGCAGGTCGCGCATCCAATCGCTAGGCAGCACCGCGACCGGTGAATCAAGGATGGAGGCCATCACCCATCACATCAACACGCACTATCTTGAAAGTGTCACCATCAGGGAAATCGCCGATGCCGTCGGCCTGAACCATCGCTACATGATGAGACTCTTCCAATCGCACTCCGCGATGTCAGTTTGGGAATATGTCGTCCGCTTGCGTGTCAGCCACGCCCAGCGTCTGCTGATCACCACCAATGAAAAAATCACCGACATCGCGCTCGAAAGCGGGTTCGGTTCGGTCGCGCCATTCTATGCGGCATTTGAAAAATTCGGTGGAGGAAAAACCCCGACCGCTTTTCGGCAGTCGCATCGTTGAGCTGAGGGGCGGGAATCGCGACACGGGTCTCGAACTACTCCGTGCGCCGCCCTTGCGGCCATGACCTTGATGGCGTGATGATACTTGCCTTGGCTAATAGCCTCGTCGAGGGTTTGTTTTCTTAATCAGTTAACCTATGAATCGCCGCATCACTCTGAAAGACATTGCCGTTAAGGCGGAGGTCACTGTGGCCTGTGTTTCGCTTGCGTTGCGTGATTCGCCTCAGATTGCATCGGCGACTAAGGTGCGGATTCGCGACCTGGCGGAGAAACTTGGCTATCGTCCCGACCCTGCGCTCGCCGCGCTGGCGGCCTATCGCTCGCGGGTGCAACCCGAACATTTCCGCTCCGTGATGGCTTGCATCATCGATGCCAAAAGCCAGGACTCACTCAAAACAACATGGCCATCGATGTCAGCGCGCGCGCACGAACTTGGCTACGAGGCTCAGAAATTCGTGCTCTCCGATCCCATGAACGAATGGGAATCGTTGCTGCGCGTCTTGCGCTCACGCGGCATTCGCGGGGGGCTGCTTGCCCCGAGAATTCGCTACGATGAGGCATTTCCCGAGGTTGCGACCGATGCTTTCTGCTTTGTCACCATCGGCTACTCGGTGCGTCTTGAAGGCATTCACCGCGTCAGCACGAATCAATACCTCGATATGCTGCGCCATGTCGGCGAATTGAAAAAACTCGGTTACCAACGACCTGGCTTGTGGGTCCCTGAAAGCGCGGATGGCCGCGTGAACCAACAATTCAGCGCCGGATACTTGGCCGCTTTTTTGCCGGGCGGACAACCGCCAGCGCCGATCTTCCACGATGATGCGCCATCTCAGCGTGTGCTTCGCGCGTGGGTTCGCGATCACAAAATCGATGTCGTAATCGGCCTGCCAAATCATCTGCCCCTCCTGTGCGAGGCGGGATTTTCGATTCCGAAGAAACTCGGTTTTTCCACCTTCAACTGGCACGGTGGAAAGGAAGTGAAGGGAATGACCGGTATGGACTACCGCCCCCAACATCTCGCCACTGGTGCCGTCGATGTGCTGCACGCCGCATTGCTTAACAACCACCATGGCTTACGGCAGGACGCACCGCTTACGCTCTTCAACGCGCGGATGGTTGTTGGAAAAACAACAAGATTAAGATTCTAAACAATGCGGACTTCGAAGACCCGGGCCTCAGGCACGCCGTGTGTGGAGAGGATTTCCAGTTCAACAATCCGCCCGGACTGCGTTGTTTCAAGACGGTGGATGCGTTTGCGTAGGTAGTTGAATGACTCCTCGGCGACGACCTTGCCGTCGATAATTAGGCGGTAGTGTTTCGCCGTCTCGGGTTGCGGGCCGCGGAGCGTTTTGTTCGAGCACTTGTCGCTGCCGCTGAGCATTAGTTCCCGCTCTAGGCCGGTGTCGAAAGTGACATGAACTTCACTGATCTCGGATGTTTCGGGAAGTTCCACGCGAAGTGTTGCTGGAAGCGTTTGTGATTTCCAAGAGTGGGTTTCATCGGCGGACCACGGCCCCCATTGTGCTTTGAGGTGGCGGGCAACGCCATCGGTCACGCATGAGGCAGATCCCTCGGAGGATTCCGAACTGGCGCTGATGCGCGCGCTCGAAGAGAGATCGGCGGCATCTTCGTGGCGAACTCCGGGAATGAACGCATCGTCGCGCAGGAGGCGTTGGCGCAGGGCGTGCAAACCTTCCGGCGTCGCGAGTTCGGAGGTGGAACGCGCTTTTTTTGCAGAGAGCAATGCAGCAGCGGTGCCGATGGCCTGACCGCCGATCGCGCAAGTGGCCATGACGCGGGTGCTGCCGAAAGCGATGTGGGTGGCGCTGATGTTGCGTCCGGCGAAGAAGAGGTTCTCCACATTGCGCGAGCAGTAGCAGCCATAGGGAATGCTGTAGAGGTGCTTGAAGCCATGATGCACGCAGGCTGGCTTTTCCGGATCGTCCACGCCTTCAACCGGGTGGAGGTCGATCGGCCATCCCCCGTAGGCAACGGCATCAGGCCGTGCTTCAGGATTGAAGATGTCCTTCTCCGAAAGCACATGGCGACCGAGGAAGCGGCGACTTTCCCGCTTGCCGGGAATTGCTGCCACCCAATCAAGAGCATAGTTGGCGGAGCCGGGATGATCACCGGAGTTTTTCACATAATCCCAGACGCCCAGGGCGATGCGCAGCAGTTCGTGACGGATGGTTTCGTTGTCCTTGATCGTATCGAGGTGACCGCCCCACTCGAACCACCAGTAGCCGTATTCGTAGCTGAAGATATCGCGATGGCCTTTGAAATCCTCTTTTGTGAACTTGCGAATCCAGTTGGGCGGAATGAAAACCTGAGGGGTCGCATGCTCGCGCGACATGAACATGATCGAGCTGCCGAGGCGGTTGTTGTCGGCTTGCTCGGGCGCGAGCGGTTCACCATGGGTTGCGCGTGCCTCGCGGCCTTCGGTGAAATCAGCACCCGCCTCCGCGCCGAGACGGCCGTCGCCACTGCAGTCGGCAAACCATTTTGCCTCGATGAGAAATTCGTCGTCCGTCGAATTGCGCAGGGCACGGATCGCCGTGATGCGGCGTTCGCTTTGTTCATTTATGCTGACCTCGGCGCTCACGCAGGTGGTATCGAGCAGAAGCGTGATGTTGGATTCGGCTTTGACCTTCTCGTAAAGCAGGAGATCCCATTGCGAGTAGCTGCGGTGTGGGTTGCGCACGGCGTCCTCAAGACGCAATTCCTCAAGGATGCCGGTTTCGCGGCAGCCGGGCTTTCCGCCATGGGAATCGGCGCCGACAATGTGCATGCGGATCTCGCTGGATGCGTTGCCTCCAAGGAAATCAGCCGTGAGTCGCTTGGTTTTGAGGCAGCGGGGTTGCGAGGTGTTTTGTGTGGTCATGATTTGATAGGGGAGGTTGAGCGACTAATCCAAAAGTTCGGCAGGAAGTTCATTTGCGGCAATCATGGGGACATTGCCGAAAGTATCGATCGGTTGTGTGTGTCCGTTCGGCTCAAGTCCGTCCATGGTCATGAGACGCTCGCTTAACGAACCGACCGGAAGATCTCCCCAGATATCTTCCTGACCGGGCTTAACCACCATCTGCGGGATGCAGCCCGTGATCTCGCGGAGCAGTTCTAAAAACCGCTTGTCTCCCGTGTGGCGCGCCAGGGTTGCCAGTTCGATGCCGGAGGCGACATAGATACCCGGAGCGCCGTGCTGGTTCTGGATGTTCGCAAAATACGCCCCACGCGGCTCGATGCCGAGACGCTGGAGCGGAGTCCCCTCGGGAAACTTCGCGTTGTAGAGGAGCGTCCAGGTTTGCACCAGATCTGCGGCCTCGACCGCCCACTCAAGGTGAACCGGATCGCGTGTGATTTCATGGAGATGAACAAGGCCCGCCATGAGCGCGTAACTGCTCTCGCTGTCGACCGCCATGAGCGCGTCGCCCACTCCGCCGCAGGTGAATCCTCGAAGCAAAAAGTGTTCACGGTAATGGGCCGCCAGCCGCTTGGCAGTTTGAAGGTAGCCCGGAGATCCGAAGCGCCGATAGCCGTGCGCGAGCGCTTCCAACGCAAAGGCGCCGCCCGTGCTGTCACCCCACAAGACATCGCCGGTTTCCGGATCGAGGCTGTAACCCAGATGCCCGAAACGCCGCTCCGTGCTCACCACGGCGTCCAGAAAACGGCGTGCCGTCTCGATCCAGAGGGGCTCAAGCGCCTCGCCGCGCGCCTCCACCACATTCATCGCATGGAGGATATCGCGACCCAGTTCCAGCGGACGCCGCACGAGAGTGAAGGCGCGGCAGCCCGGGCGCTTGGCATTGAAGCTCAGCCAGTGTTTGCCATTCCATACGCCATGAAAATACCCGCTGGGTGTTGCCGCCGTGCAGAGGAAAGAAAGCATCCGCTTCGCCCGCTCGCGACGCGTGGCATCAGGCGACTGGATCAGCGCGCGCATAGTGACCGCTCCGCCCGACCAACCGCTCTGCATGACCCATGGGGAATTCGTTTGCGGGAGCGTTGTGCGGTAAAATCCCTCGCTCTCGACCCAGTTGAAACGGTCGAATTTCGCCTCCACGAGGTCGGCCGCCTCGCGCAGTTTCTTGCCAAGATTTCTACGCGATTCGAGTGGACCTTTGTCGCGGGCCTCGAAGCTGTGAAGAGCCAACTGGTGGACAAAGGCGGGAATGTTTTCCGCACGCACCGGGATGATGCGCAAGCGGGCCTCAATCGACTGGCCCGCGGCGAGATCCATGCCGGGCTCGTCCGCCGCAACCCAATCGCAAATGCGGTAGCGCTGCTGCCGATGCACTGGGAGGGTGAATGTGACGCGAACCGGTTGATCGGGCAATGTTGTGATGGTGACTCCGCTTACCCCCCAATCGCCGTAGATTTGGATTTCCACCAGCACGCCGACTTTGCTGATCGGATCATAAATGCCGAGAAAAGGAGTCGTGAGGGCATTGCCGGCCAGTTCGAGGTTATAGCCGGTCGCAGAGGCGAGCCGGGGAACATCGGCAATGAGGATCGGGCCGTCCGGCGTCACGCCTTCTGTTGGAAAATACGGACAGTATGGCTGGGGCGAGACCAGAAAGCGGTTGCCGTCGTAAACGACGCCCGGAGCGATCACATAACTGCTCGAGGGAAGCGAGAAATCCACACTCTGGCGCAGAGAGATGCTGTGAAAGTCGGCTGCAGCCTCGGCACGCATATCGAGAATCAAGGCTCCTGTTTCGATGCGCTGACTGCGCTTCATGGTGAGCCCGCTCGCCTCGCCGAGGCCGCCACAGAGATCATCCCCGGAATTCACCGAAAATGGGGTTTCGAGCATTTTGCCATCCTTGCAGAAGCCCATTGCGGGCGGGTTCAGCAAAGCTTGAAGATTGGCATCCGATTCAGGCGGGAGATTCAGCTTCGTGCCGTTTGAGGAAATGGAATCGTTCATGACGATTCACTCATCCCATATTTAACAAATTTTGGGAATGGACGCAGGGCGAGAAAATTTGCACTTTGGACGGGATTCATGGAGCGATTGCGCGTATCACCCGACAGCTTTGTCGTCCACTTGCTGAATGAGCAAAACGCGCTCCATTTTGAACTGAGCGCGACACCAATGGATTTCCGCCCCAGGCAGGGATGGTTGGCGGAAGCGAGGGGTATTCCTCAGCATCTTTTTTACTTCTGCAAAAAAGGAAGTGTTAAAGCCAAAGTGGGAGATCGTAGTGTTGATCTTAAGGCAGGTGATGCAATTTGGATCGGGCCGGATACTTCCTTCCGTCTGGAGTCGGATCAACCAATGGTGACTTCCCTTACCCGATTTCGACTTCGTTTGGAAAATTCGACTTCTGTCGCCTTTGCACTGAAATGCGACTTCGTCGTTGCTCGTGATGGGCAGTTGAGCACAGTTTGGTTGGAAGCGCTCCGTCAAGAATCCTACCTGCCCGCCTTGCGTCCTTCGCGTTCTCTTTGCTGCGCCTTGGCAGGTTTGCTTTCCATGACATTTCTCCAGCATCCGGCCTTACCCACTCAAGCAGCAGGCGAACGAAAATTGAGTCCGGCTGAGATTCGAATCCTGAACGAATGGATGCAAAAGCTTCCCGCCGCCACTCATCCCGACACTTCCGAAATGGCACGGCAACTCCAACTTTCGCGCGACTACATGAACCGCCTCTGCCGCGCCACCTTCGGCATGTCGGCAGAGCGCTGGCTCATCACCCAACGCATCCGCTCAGCCGCTCAACGCTTCACCGAATCGACTTTGAACATCAGTCAGATTGCCGAGGAATACGGCTACACAAGCCTCTATTTCTTCAGTCGCCAATTCCGGCAAGTCATGGGCTGCAGTCCCACGGAATGGAAGCGGCGAGGCACGAGCTGAGTTCGGTATTTCCTGAAGTTTCACGCCACCGCGCTGCAGGCTAAAACGGCAACGTGGTAGCACTGACCCTCAGCGCCGACTCCATCCTCGACCTCGGCACCAGCAGCACTGGCGTCCTCATTCGCTTCAACAGCATCCATTAGAGCAACCCCAACGCCCTTCTCTCCATCTACAACTGAACTGGAACCCCACAATGGCAGGGCGGCACTAGTATCCAGTAACAGTTAAAGTTTCGGATAAAGTCTGAGCAGTTTGACGCGAGCGTCTTCGGTTGTGAAGCGCCAGTTGATGGGAGCGCCGCGGTTGTTGCGGTGGTTTTGCCACGCGGAGGTTTGGCAGCGCATGGATTCGATGTCCGGGATTCG
>JAPLTI010000348.1 GCA_026398285.1 Verrucomicrobiota bacterium | reverse complement strand
AAATCCACCCCAGAAACCGTCCAACCTTCGGTAAGCCCGAGCATTCTTCCATAATGTTCGCAGAGAATTTGATCGTATTTTTCCATCCCAGCGTTTTCTCACAACCCTTCCTCCCCAACCACAAAATTCCGTGAAGAACCTAATCTTTGCAACCGCGAACGATTTTTAGAGGTTGACGAAGGTAGTCTTGGATGTTTATCGTAGAAATGGTTGGCGTGGTTAGCATATTTTTTGATTTGACACCAAAAATATAACACGCCAATTTCGGGTATGAACAGCAAAAACGCTGTTCATACCCAACTTTTTTCTATTTTAAATAATTTCCAAAAAACAAGATACGAGATTCCGGACAGGCTCTAATTAATGACATTCAAGTAATTTAACTGTCGGCGGAGGTGATCCGCCTACGCGCTGGCGCGGCTCCGGCGTGACGATGGTAACTGGTGGCAAAAAATGCTTGTTTGAATTGTTTGTTATTGTAGTTTCATATTATGGTTGCGTTGGGTGAAATTAAAAACGTGGTTCAAAAAATCGTTCAGACATTTCGTCCTGAGCGTGTTGTGCTGTTTGGATCGTTTGCACGGCAAACGGCTGGACAGGATTCAGATGTGGATTTGCTCGTAGTGGTTTCGCATGCGGGTTCGGCTGCGAAATATGCGGCTGAAATTCGCCAAGCGGTTGAATTTGGATTTCCTTGTGACCTGCTGGTGAGAAGTCCGCAGAAAGTGGCTGAGCGTTTGCGGATGGGATATCCGTTTATTAAAGAGATATTTGCAAATGGAAAAACCCTTTACGAATCCGCTGGCGCTTGAGTGGTTGGTCAAGGCTGATGCGGATTATGTTACGGCGAATCGGGTGTTGAGGGCTCGCAAGATGCCGAACTACGATGCCGCTTGCTTTCATGCCCAGCAGTGCGTGGAAAAGCTTTTAAAATTGAATCCGCCTTCGCGCTATGCGGTTCGCCGTGACTTGCGGTAACGGGTTGCGGGTAACTTGGCAGAAAATGGGCGGTAAGGCCGCAAGTTGGCGGGATTGCAGGAAAATAGTCAACTACTAAGTCTAATTTTGTAAAATTTTGCTTGCATTTACAGAAAATAACTATTCTATAACATAAATGGACGAGAATAGTCGAAAAAAGTATATTCCAAGGCGCAGGGACAAGGCTGTCTCAGATTTTTTGCGTGATTCTTCGCCGAACAAGAATGTGTTGTTGGTGGAGGGTGCGAGGCAAGTCGGAAAGTCTTCGTTGGTTTCCAATGCATTGGCGAATGTGGCATGCAAGTCTTATGCGTTGAATCTGGAACGGGACGCGAGGCTTTGCTCTTTAATAGATGAGTGTCGGGAATTTCGCGATTTCGAGGCGTTGTTGAGGGATAGGGTGGGGTTTGATCCTGCGAAGGGGGAGGTGCTTTTTATCGATGAGGCGCAGGAGAGTCGCCGCTTGGGTGGGTTTGTGCGGTTTATGAAGGAGGAGTGGCACCAGGTTTCGGTGATCTTATCGGGCTCAACGCTGGCGCGGTTGTTTCGGGAGGATCAGAGGTATCCGGTGGGAAGGGTGGATCGGATCGTGGTTGGCTCTTTTTGTTTTTCTGAGTTCTTGGAGGCTTTGGGCGAGGGGCACTTGGCGGAGGTGGTGAGGTCTTGCCAAGCGGAGATTTCGCCGCAGAGGCACCTGCGGCTTTTGGAATTGTATGATGACTTTTTGAAAACGGGTGGTCTTCCCGCAGTGGTGTTGTCTTACGCGCTGGGTGGTGATTGCGCTGAGATGCTTGGGCAAATTCTTGCGGATTACGAGCGGGATTTTATTCGAATTTTTGGGGAGGGGGATGCGGCCCTAGTGAAGGGTTGCTTGCGAAGTGTCGCAAATTTTGTGGGTGGGCCTTCAAAAAACACTTCGGTCTGGCCGAATCCGACGACGCGGATGAATGCGAGGATTGCGGAGGTTTTTTTGCGCTTGGAGGATTGGCATTTGATCATGCGGTCGGAGCAACGAGGCGTGGGTATGGAGGCTTCGCATGATTATTTGCCGAAACGGTATTTGTTTGATACAGGGCTCTTACGCTCGTTGAGGGAATCTGCTGTTCCGCCAATTCATTTGCTTGAAACGGTGGATTCGCTGGTTCGCAAGTCTCTGGGAGGGGTGATTGAAAATCAAGTGGCCGTGGATTTCTCGGGCGAGGGAATACCGCTCGCGGGTTGGAAAAAAACACCATCCGGCGGGGAAATTGACTTTATTGTAAAAACGGGGGCAGGCACCATTCCGGTGGAATGCAAGGCTGCTTTAAAGTGCGATCGGCGGCACTGGCAGGGCATTTTGGAGTATTTGGAGCAATTCAAACAAGGTTTGGGTATCGTCGTGAGCTTGGCTCCTTTGGCGGAAACTCGGTTATCCAACGGAACGAGGATTTTAAATTTGCCGGTTTATTTCTTGGAGAAATTTGTTACCCTGGCGAAGGGTTAAAAAAGCGGCGTGGCCGTGAATCAAAAATGAATTGGCTGATCGTTGAAGATGCGCTACGCGATCGTAAGGGGCATTGGCTGGAGTGTATTTCGACTTTTGTGCGTAGCCTAAGGGGCTATAGAGGTCAGATGACATGAAAGCCTTTTGCAGCCTCGCTCTGCGGTCATTTTGAGCTTCTGAAGCGCATAAAATCGATGGTGTAGAATGGAAGCCTATGAGCCAAACTACACAACAAGCAAGCGGGCCGTTTTATATCGGCATCGACTTCCATAAACACTACAGCGTCTTCTGCGTCATCGACGACAGGAACACGATTCTGGAGCGAGGGCGTATCGATCACAAAATTCCGATCGGATTTGAGCTTCTGATCAAACGCTATCCGGGATGCCGTGTGGTGTTTGAGACGACGATGAACTGGCACTGGCTTTATGAGATTCTTGAAGCGCACATGGATCACAAGGACATCGTCTTGGCCAATGCATACAAGATGCGCATTATCGCTGAGGCACAGGTGAAGACCGATAAGGTGGACGCCTACATATTGGCCAAGTTTCTGAAGGCCGAGTTGATTTCCACAGTCCATATTCCAAGCAAGAGCACGCGGCAGCGCAAGGAGGTGTTGCGGCAAAGATGTTTTTTCGTCCGTCAGCGCACGATGCTCC
>JAPLTI010000067.1 GCA_026398285.1 Verrucomicrobiota bacterium | reverse complement strand
CGAAAGAAAATCCATAGCGCGTGCACCTGATCGACGCCTCGCATTCGATCGAAGAAATCGCAGGAGAGGTTTTGGCGAAAATCATGACGCATTTAAATAAATAAGAGATATTTAAATCTTCTTCAGGGTTCTTTTTGACTGCAGGCGTCATCATTCTTTTTTCCTGCCCTCCCAATTGCGAGGAATCCTTCCAGTAGATAAAATTTGATTTTTTTCTTAACATTTCCGCGAATTTTTCACATGGTCGCCGGGTTGGCACGGGAGTGCGCCTCGCATCCGTCGGCCAAATCATAAAAAACACATAATGGAAAACACTACACCACAAGGAGACATCGGTCTCATCGGATTGGCCGTGATGGGCCAGAACCTCGTCCTCAACATGAACGACCACGGCTACACGGTCGTCGTTTACAACCGCACCACCTCGAAAGTGGACGAATTTTTGGCAAATGAGGCAAAAGGCACAAAAGTGCAGGGCGCCCACTCCATTCAGGAACTGGTTTCCAAACTCAAACGCCCACGCCGCGTCATGATGCTCGTCAAGGCCGGCCAGCCAGTGGATGACTTTATTGCTCAAATCACCCCTTATCTGGAACCCGGCGACATCATCATCGACGGTGGAAATTCGCTCTACAATGACACAAACCGCCGCCAGCGCGAACTCGAAGCCAAGGGTTTGCTTTTCATCGGAACGGGCGTTTCGGGTGGAGAAGAAGGCGCTCGCCGTGGACCAAGCATCATGCCCGGCGGATCACCTGCCGCATGGCCTCATGTGAAAGACATTTTCCAATCCATTTCCGCTAAAGTGGAAGATGGCTCGCCGTGCTGCGATTGGGTCGGTGAAGAGGGTGCAGGCCATTATGTAAAAATGGTGCATAACGGCATCGAATACGGTGACATGCAGCTAATTTGCGAGGCCTACAATATTCTGAAAAACGGCCTCGGCTTGAACGAGCAGGAACTGCACGATGTTTTTGCCGAATGGAACAAAGGCGACCTCGACAGCTACCTCATCGAAATCAGCCGCGATATTTTTGCCAAAAAAGACACCGACGGCACACCGCTCTTGAGCAAAATCCTCGACACGGCTGGCCAAAAAGGCACCGTCAAGTCAGTTTACGCTCGCTGCGTATCAGCCCTCAAGGAGGAGCGCGTGAAAGCCGCCCGCAAACTCAAAGGCCCGAACCCTTCCATTCCAGCTGCGCGCAACGCCAAAAAACGCGCCAAGCTCATCGACGAAGTTCGCCAAGCCCTTTACGCTTCGAAAATCATCAGCTACGCCCAAGGCTACATGCTCATGCGCGCCGCCGCTGCCGAATACGGTTGGAAGCTCAACTGGGGTGGCATCGCCCTCATGTGGCGCGGAGGTTGCATTATCCGCTCCCGCTTCCTCGGTAAGATCAAAGAAGCCTTCGACAAAAAACCCAAGCTCACGAACCTGCTCTTCGACGACTTTTTCAAAGGCGAAATGAAGAAAAACCAGAAAGCTTGGCGCAATGTGGTGGCGATCGCCGCCAAGCGTGGAATCCCAGTTCCCGCGTTCAGCACAGCCCTCTCGTTCTTTGACAGTTACCGTTCAGCGGTCCTGCCAGCGAACCTGCTCCAAGCCCAGCGCGACTTCTTTGGTGCCCACACCTACGAGCGTGTAGACAAGCCCCGTGGACAGTTCTTCCACACGAATTGGACTGGACAAGGCGGCACCACTGCCTCCACGACCTACACGGTCTGACCGCGCTTGCGCGTTTTCATTCTCAAACCCGACGCCATCGGCGACTTCATCCTCGCAACAGGATGCATTCGCCTCATGGCGCGGGAATTGAGTGAGAAAAATCTCGTCATCGCTGTGAGAGCGGATGTCGCTCCGCTGGCACAAGCCCAGTTTCCTGACGCCGAAGTTATCCCGCTCCACCTGAGGGAAAAACGGCGTCTTGTCAACTTGGCCACGGTGAATGTAGTCAACTGCTTGCCGACTTGGCTTCGCCTGCTGACCCTGCGTGTGGACGCCGCCATCTGCCTGCGCAGCATGCGAGCTTATCTCCACACGATCACATTCTATCTCCCTCGAGCCAAACGCCGTATCGCCTGCGAAAACCTTCTCCTGGCAAACCCTCGCATGCGGCGCCCCGCCGTCGAGAATTTCGTCCGCTCCGCCTTCAAACCAACCCTCATCCCCTACCCTCCGGCCGGACGACTTCCCACCGATGTCGAAGCAAACCGCCTCGTCGCCGAGGAAGTTCTCCAACGCAGGGTATCCGACGAAGAAATCCTGCCCACGCTGACGCACCCCCACGAGGTTTCTGCCAAAAACTACTGGCTACTATGCCCATTCAGCTCAACGACATCCAAGGATTACCCCGCCGAGGCCTGGGCTCGCGCTTTAAAACTCATTGACCACGAGCGCGCTGAAGCCCCACTCCACCTCGCCGCCGGGCCAAGCCAAGCAGACCGTCTCCAAGAATTCGCCCGCATTCTTCAATCCGCTGGCATCACCAACATCCACCTCGCCCCGCCTGTCCCGCTCCCCGATTTCCTGCAATCCATCGCCGAAGCCCGCCTCGTCCTGACGGTGGATACCGCCGCAGCCCACATGGCCTGCGCACTCGACACCCCCGCCGTCATCGTCTCCGCCGGCCAACACCCCGGAGTTTACGCCCCCTACTCGAAAAACGGCCGCCAGAAATGGCTTCTCCCTCCCGGAGATCTTCCAAAAGGCGAATGGCGGCAACATTTCACTCCAGAAATGGTAGCCGATGGTGTTCGCAAGGTGCTGGTAGAGGCGAAATTTGCAGGCAACATTTGATTTCCTGCTCAGTCCGTTTTTTCCTGGCCATCAATTTTCTCGTCTTTTCGAGGATTCCATTCTTCAACTACGGAGCAAACGACAAGGATCGCATGGCCGAAATATCTCAACATTCCGTATCGACCGGTTCAGGAACTGAAGCAGACAAGTCTCAAGGATTTCTCTACATTTTCCTTGATGAGGCAGGAAACCTTGATTTTTCTCCCACCGGAACACGCTATTTTATCCTTTCGAGTGTAGCAAAAGAGCGTCCATTCAATGCCTACAAGGAATTGGCGGAGCTTAAATACGACTTGGTGGAACTGGGCGCGAATATCGAGTATTTTCACGCAGCCGAAGACAACCAGACCACGCGTAACCGCGTCTTCGACATCATCTGCAAAAATCTCGCAGGTATTCGAGTCGATTCACTCATCGTTGAAAAATGCAAGGCCAGCCAAGAAGTGCGAACCGAGGAGTGTTTCTATCCCGAGATGCTTGGAGATCTCCTTCGCCATGTCATCGAATGCCAAGACCTGCGGCGCTTTGCGGAAATCATCGTCTTCACCGACCGGATTCCGGTGCTTCGCAAAAGGCAGGCCGTTGAAAAAGCCGTCAAACTTACCCTCGCAAAGAAGCTGCCGAAAGGCGTTCGCTATCGTGTGCTTCACCATGACTCGAAATCAAATAGCGACCTGCAAATTGCCGATTATTGCAGCTGGGCAATCTATCGAAAATGGAGCAAATCTGATGTGCGTTCTTACAACCTAATCGCAGGAGCGGTGAAAAGCGAAAGAGAGATTTTCCAACAATACACCGCGGTCCAAACTTGAAAAGCGACCACCCCGGCTACTCTTGCGAGAGAGCCCCTTGGGCTCTTTTCACCGGGGTGGGACCTTTAAATTGTTTGATGCCCTGCTTCCTGTTGAACAGGAAGGCACACGTCAGACCACTTTAAAAACCACTACCGCTCTGCACAAGCTGTTTCTTTAGGATGCCAACGCTTCATAAAAAGGAATCATACCCGCGCAGGACAAGAATAGATTCTCGACTTCGACCCGAACGAGTCACCTGCCAGATGCGTGTGTCTTGAGGAAACCGTCAGCAAAATCCCAAATGGACTGCGCAACCGTCAGCAAACATGCTGCGAGGCAGAAATTGATTTTCCGGCTCGTCTCGCCTTTACTTCGCGATCCATGCCACTTCGTTTTTTCAATACGCTGACCCGTCAGGTCGAGGACTTCATGCCGCGCGAGGCGGGGAAGGTGCGGCTCTACACCTGCGGGCCGACTGTTTACAATTTCGCCCACATCGGAAATTTCCGCGCCTACATTTTCGAGGATTTGCTGCAACGCCATCTCGAGTATCGGGGGTTGAAGGTCGACCGCGTGATGAATCTCACCGATGTGGATGACAAGACGATCCGGGGTTGCCGGGCTTGTGGCATGGCGCTCGCGGACTTCACAGCACCATTTAAGAAGGCGTTCTTCGAGGATCTCGACACGCTTCGCATCAAACGGGCGGATCATTTTCCCGAGGCCACGGCTCCCGAGCATATCACTCGGATGCTGGAAATGATCTCAACGCTCATCGAAAAAGGCCACGCCTACCGCGCCGAGGATGGCTCCGTGTATTTCCGCATCCGCTCGTTCGCCAACTACGGCAAGCTCGCGCACTTCGATCTGGAGGAACTCCGCGACGGGGTTCGGGTCCGCAACGACGAATACGAAAAGGAAAATGTCGGCGACTTCGCACTCTGGAAGGCGTGGGATGAAGCGGATGGCGATGTCGGCTGGGAAAGCCCGTGGGGACGCGGGCGGCCTGGTTGGCACATCGAGTGCAGCGCCATGGCGACAGGTATTCTCGGTCCCGAACTCGACATCCACTGCGGCGGTGAGGACAACATTTTCCCTCACCACGAGGCCGAGATCGCACAGAGCGAGTGCGTGACGGGAAAAAAATTTGTGCGCCTTTGGATGCACTGCCGCCACCTGCAGGTCGAGGGTTCGAAAATGGCCAAGAGCGCGGGAAATTTCTTCACCCTGCGCGACCTCATGGAAAAAGGCTGGAGCGGACGCGAGGTGCGCTACGCGCTCATTTCGGTCAAATACCGCGAGCCGCTCAACTTCACTTTCGAGGGCCTCGCCGCAGCACGCAGCGCACTGCAACGCCTGGATGAATGGGCGACCCGCCTTCAGGCACTGGCGAAGGGCACCTCGGGCGAAAACCTCATGGAAGCGGGCTATGCCTTCGGCGAGGCGTTGGATGACGACCTAAAC
>JAPLTI010000373.1 GCA_026398285.1 Verrucomicrobiota bacterium | reverse complement strand
TGAAAACACCGCCCCCATCCTTTCGCTGCCCGGTCTTGAGGAGCTGAATATCGGGCATTCCATCATTTCCCGCGCGCTCGCTGTCGGGCTCGAAAATGCCGTTCGGGATATGGCCCGAATCATCGCCGCCGGCTGATGAATCCTCGCGGCGACTCTTCCCTCGACAAGTTCCTGCTCTCCGGCCTCGAGGACATCGAGTCCAGAGGGCTGATGCGCAAACTCTCCGCGCTGGACGGCCCACAGCAAACGAGGGTCACTCGCAATGGCAGGGAACTCTGGAATTTTACGTCAAACGACTATCTCGGTCTCGCGACGCAAACTGCAATGAAAGCCGCCGACAAGGCCGAGTGTGAGCGCTCGGGATTTGGGACAGGAGCCTCCCGCCTCATCTGCGGCACACTCGCCGCACATGAAGAACTCGACAGCACCATCGCGGAATTCAAGCAAACACCCGCCGCCCTCTCCTTCTCCAGTGGTTACGCCGCTGCCATGGGCACCATCCCCGCGCTCTGCGGGGCGGGGGATGTCATTATTCTCGATAAACTCTCCCACGCCTGTCTTGTTGATGCCGCCCGCCTGAGCGGTGCCGTGCTGCGTGTGTTTCCGCACAATGATCTTTGCAAACTCGAGAGTCATCTCAAGTGGGCTCGAGCCAAGCACCCCGGTGCAAAAATTCTTGTCGTGGCGGAGTCCATTTACAGCATGGATGGCGACAGAGCCCCCTTGAGGGAAATGGTCGAGCTGAAGGAGCGCCATGGAGCCTGGCTTTTCCTCGATGAAGCCCATGCCGTGGGTGTCATTGGCCAACAGGGTAGGGGACTGGCCGACGAGGTGGGCGTCGCCGCGCGGGTCGAAATCCAAATGGGGACACTCGGCAAGGCCATGGGATCCCACGGAGCCTATATCGCCGGGAGCAGAGCACTCCGAAACTACCTCATCAATCGCGCCCGCAGCTTTATTTTCTCCACATCTCCACCCGCCCCGGTCGCCGCTGCATCGCGCAAAGCGATCGAAATCGTCGCCTCGCCGGAAGGGGAGTCCCTGCGCGCCAGACTTTGGAAAAACCTCCAGCACCTGCAATCGCTCCTGCCTATCAACGCTCCTGCCAGCGCCATTCTGCCTGTCCTCATCGGCAATGAAACCGCCGCAGTCGAAACCTCCGCCCGACTTTTAGAAAAAGGCTTCCTGGTTCCTGCAATTCGCTTTCCAACCGTGGCAAAAGGCTCAGCGCGACTCCGCATCACTCTCACCTCCGCGCATACCGCATCAGGTATAGAGTCTCTGGCTGAAGCCCTTCAGGAATGCGCCGCGTAAACTGCCCGGCGCATACATTTCCGATCAAAGGTCAGTTCGATGCAGGAGGTGGTGTTGGCACTGGGCGTGGAGGAGTGCCACTGCCTCCGGTATTGCTGCCTGCCGCCCCTGGGAGGCTTTGTCCTTGTGTCGAGCTGCCTTGGTCACCTGTGTTCACTGGCTGATTTGTAGATCCGCCGCCGGGTTGGGTGCTTTGTTGGGCACCAGCTTGTGTGGCGGATTGGATGGCTGCCGCGTTCGCAGTTGGGACGGCTGCTACAACAGCCGTAGCGATGGCCGAAGCTGCTTGTGGAGCGGCGGTGGCCACGCTTTGGGCGACTTGGACGGCTGCCGCAGGAACGATTGCCGCAACTGTGGAGGCAATTTGAGGTGCGGCTGTAGGTGCGACTTGGGCTACATTTGCAGCAATGGCTGCTGCTGCAGTAGGTGCGGCGGTTGCTGCAGCAGCGGCTACGCTGATTGCGGCGACCGGCAGGGCATCGGCAGCTGCCGCTGCGATTTCGGCCGCTGCTTCAGGTGCGGCTTGGGCAAGCTGCTCCACAGCTGCGGCCAAGGCCTCGCTGCCTTGTTCGGAAGCGGCTTGCAAGGTCTGCTGCTGGGCAGCGGTGAGGGTGCTTCCTGGGGTCGCTGGAGCGGTTGCTGGTGGCGGCGCGCCCTGGAAAGGGCTGGCTGGAACTGCCGTCTTCATTGCGGCGGATGATTGGCTGGTGGCGGTCTGCAATCCTGCGGCACCTGGAGGATTCGGGCTGAAGCCGCCAGCGTTTCCAATACCGAAGCTCTGTCCGCCGCTCACAGCACGCGAGCCTGTGGCGGTTTTCAATTGGACCACGCCTGTTGCGACAGCCACTGTCACTGGGTTGGCTTGATTGCTTTTGCTTGAAGTCACACCAAGACTCGTTCCGCGGATGCCGGCCGAGCCTACGGGAGTGGCGATTTGGAAACTCGAGTCCTTTTTAAGCTTTGCGATATCAAGGACGATTGTGCCTTCTGGAACATTGAGGCGTGTCACGGAACTGGAGGGCTCGGATTTCAATGTCTGGTAATCCACTCCATTTGCTTCGAATGGATCCTGTGCAAATTTTTCCACGGCGAATTCCGTCTCAGGTTTGACATTCACCGTTGTCCCGTTGTCAAAAAGGAGAACGACGCTGGCATCCTTGCCTGTTTTAATCGTGGCACCTTGCCGAATGAATGCGCCCTCTTTCAGTGGCGAGGACTGTCCAGCGGCGTCAACAAGCTGAACGCCGCGTCCTTCCACTTTGACAACGCGAATATTTCCGAGGTTCATCGTAGGAGCTTGGGCGGTCGCTGGAGGGTTTGCTGCCTGTTGATCGGCAGGTTTATCGCTCGGTTGGGCAAAGGTGAACTGGCAGGTTGCCGCTAGGGAGAGGATGAAAAGATTCGAGTGGCGGAATTTCATAAGATACTTCGTCATGCAGTCGGGCTGAACTGGCAAGAAAAATC
>JAPLTI010000009.1 GCA_026398285.1 Verrucomicrobiota bacterium | reverse complement strand
GGGTATTGAAGGAGGAAGTCCTCGAATGTATTTTTTGCTGTGACAAGCGCGGAGAGGTCCTGCGTTTTACCGGACTGGCCGAGCATCATGTAGATGTATCCGATTTGATACATGGCATCATCGGCTATCGAGCTGTTGGGGTAGCGATCCAGAACCCCCTGATAGGCTTTGGCGGCATCCTGCACGCGGTTTTGACGCTCGTAGGTCAGGCCCAGATTGAACTGCGCGATCGGTGCATTTTTGCTGTAGGGAGCATTTTGGATAATCGAGGCGAACATTTCCTCGGCGCGATCGGTGCCAGAGAGGAAAGCCAGGCCGAGAAATTTCACTTTTTTTCCCGCAAGATATTCGTTGGCGATGACCACCTGCCGATTCACAGAACGCTCGAAATCGGGCGTGTCGGGGTATTGGGTCACAAGTTTCTGATACGAGTTGAAAGCCTTTGTGCTATCGCCGAGTTCTTCATAAATCTCGGCAATTCGGAACTGGGCCTTCATGGCGAGCGGGGATGCGGGGTGATTTTTAATGAAGCGACGATAGTCACTGAGCGCGGTGGATATAGATCCCTCCTGATCATAGGCTGCAGCCGCATCAAAATCGGCATTCTCTTCCGGAGTGACATCCGAGTTGACCTGCTGCCGCTTGGGTAGCGGGGGAGGTTCGGTGGATTCAGGAGTCTGAGCTTCTGCCAGCGGGGAAACAACCAGAAGAGCAGCGAGAGAAATCAGTAAATATCGAAACGGCATCGCGAGGCACGGAAGTTAAGGGAGCGGACTTCATGGCGTCAAGATTTCCGGTTTTCCGGGGTCCCTCACCCACTTGCAAGAAATCGCTCCGAGTGGTAAAAAATCATCATGAAAGCGTGCATTTTATTTTCCATTTTTGTTCTACCGACAGCTCTGATGGCTCAGGATTTTGTGGCACCGCAAGGGCGCGAACGCGAGATCACAACGCAGGCGCCCGAGTTGAAGCCTGAAATTGACGGTATTGTTAAACAGATTTTTGATGTCGAAAAACCTTGGCAACTTTTGAATCCCGCCGCGCCTGCGAGCTACGGGACTGGCGAGCAAAATGTCTCCAAGGATACCGTCGCGGGCACGCCGCACCATTCCGTGACTCTGACTATTGTGGGCGTGGAGTGGTGAAATTCACCACCAGATCAAAGCGGCCGACATAAGGGCGGCGCCATAGAGGAGCCCACCGAGTGCGGCCAAGCGCCAGATTTGTTTTTGGGAGGTCAGGATTTTTACAGCATCCCGCAGCAGGTATGGCATACCCACAAAAAACAGACCGGCGATAATCCAAGCGTAGGCGAGGATGACCAAAAGCAACCGGCTTTGTTCGGATCGTAGCGCGCAGGATTCCAAAAGAGGCTCGGCTGCAAGGAGGAGCAACATGCCAAGGGCGCGAACGGCCAGAAACTCCTCCACATACATCCAAGAAAGGACTGCTCCTGCGACGATGCCCACAAGCATCAAGTTGCGTAGCCGCGAGAACTCGCCGAGATCGATATCGCTCACCAAGAGAAAACTCCAGACAGCAGCCATGACCAGCAAGATGGTGCCGACGGGACGGGAGCGGGGAAATGCGCGAGCGAAATCCATAGATGCCGTGGGCTTGATGAGACCCAGTGCATGCGAGAGGACCAGCAGCAGGCCGACAGCGAGCCCAGTCGTTTGCAGTGAAAGTTGGTAGATCATTTTTTTTTCTTTTTCTTAGCCGGAGCGGGTTTGGCAGTCTGCTCCCAGAGACGATCCGCAAGGGCGACTTGGGCGGCAGCGACTTGAGCTTCTTTTTTGCTGCAACCACATCCCCTACCCAATTCCAATCCGTTCCAAAGAACACAACAGATGAAAACCTTGGAGTGCTCTGGGCCGGTCTGTGAGAGGATTTGATAGTCTGGAGCGGAGGGTTCTATGGCTTGAAGAATTTCCTGCAAGTAGCCCTTCGGATTGATCTCGTCTGGTTGATTCGCAATCTCGGTGAAGACCGAGTCCATTTGACGCAGGATGAAAATACGGGCGGCGTCAAATCCACCATCCAAGTAAATCGCGCCGACGAGGGATTCAAAGGCATCGGCCAATGTGGAAGCGCGCTCGCGGCCTCCGCTGGCCTCCTCGCCGCGACCCATCATAATGAAACTGCCGAGATCGAGAGCCAAGGCGCGATCTCTGAGGGCTGGGCGGGATACGATGCGGGTTCGGAGCTTTGTCAGTTGCCCCTCGCCAAAGTCAGGAAACATACGGAAGAGGTGCTCTGTGACGGAAACCTGGATCACGGCATCACCGAGAAATTCCAAACGCTGATTGTCGAAGGGGTAGTTTTTCCGCTCAAGCGAAATACTGGGATGGGTCAGCGCCTCAGCAAGGAGCAATCCATTGCGAAACTTGTAGATAATTCGCTCTTCCAGGGGATTCATTACATGTGGCTTGGCGGGATTAATTGTCATGTTCCCAATGAATACGGATGACTTGATGCATTTCGGAAAATCTAGACCTTAGCGAGAGTTAGACAAGTTTCGGGAACCGCGCTGAGGGACAGCCATAGTCAGCGTGGGAGGCAAGGGATTCGGAGTGATGAGAATTTTCGAATTCAGACCAACTGTGTTGAAGAGTTCGATGACATCCTGGGATTTCATGCGAACGCAGCCATAGCTTACCGCCTTGCCGATGTTACGCTCCTCAGGCGTGCCGTGAATGTAGATATAACGGCGGTAGGAGTTGCGATTTTTGTCATCAAGACCTTCCAGCCAGAGAATGCGCGTAACGATGGGATCACGACCCGGCGCATTCACAGGGAGGACTTCGCCAGTGGGCTGGCGGCTTTTGAAAACCGATCCGGCAGGCAGACCATGGCCAATTTTTTCTTTAATGCGCAATACGCCAAGAGGCGTAGCATAGGAACCGGGTCTGTCGCCAACGCCGAATTTGGAAGTGGACACAGGGTAAATCGAGAAGGGCTTTCCATCGCGGAGAACGAGCATTTTTTGATCCGCAACGCTCACGACCATTCGGTGGCGATTATCGGTGACGCATCCAGCGAGCAGCATGGAAACAAACAGCACCGCAGCGTAAAAATGAAACCGAGAGACAGATGACTTCGTCATGAAATAAAAAACCGATCAGTTAAAGACTTCGTAAACCCACGAGAGCGAGAAATGAACCGAGCAGAGAGCATGGGCGTCAAGGGGAATCTCCCGCCGCCTGCGATCCGAGAGACGCAGCATTGATAAAGGCTTTTACTAAAACAGCGTCTTTTCGGCGGGGTTCAGACTCCACCCCGCCGGCGACATCGACGGCTGCGGGTCTGACGAGTCGAATGGCTTCAGTGACATTTTCGGGTGTGAGTCCGCCAGCCAAGAGAAACTTCCTGGCAGAATTCCGGTGAACAAAATCGCTGAGCAAGTTCCAGTCTGCAACATGCCCGGTGCCGCCATAAGCCGCCGCCGACCAAGCATCCAGAAGCAGGTAGGGAGTGGAAAAAGCCAGCGCCGCATCGAGGGCGGAAGTGTCCTTCACTCGCACGGCTCGAATCCAGTCCTTGGCACCGCAGTTCAGGCAGTCCGCAGGCAGTTCATCGCCGTGGAATTGAATAAACTCAAAACACCCCGAGTCGCGAATACGCGCGAGAAAGTCGGCGTCCGCATTCACGAGCACAGCGACGCGATCGACGGTCTTTTCCAACGAGCGAATCCAATCGAAAGATTTCTCCGGATCGATAAATCGCTTCGAGCCGGGGTAAAAATTGAAACCCAAGGCCCCTACCCCAGCTTCGACACACATGGCGGCATCCGCCTCATTTGTGATACCGCAAATTTTAACGCCAACGCGCCCTGAATCAAAAAGCCTCACTTGATCAGACGGGCATCGGCTTTTTTGATGGAGGGGTGGTGAGTGATCGTGTGAATGCGCCCATCACTCGTGCGAAAAAATGAGCTGAGAATCCAATTGACCATACTGATAATGATCGCACCGAAAAAGGCATTCCAAAAGCCATCCACCTGAAAAGCAGGAATCACCTGCGCTACAAAGAGCAAAAGCAGGGCATTAACGACAAATATAAATAATCCCATTGTTATGATGATAAATGGGATACTTAGCAAAAGAAGAAATGGCCTCACAAAGGCATTGATGATTCCGAGCAGGAGCGATGCTCCAAGTAAAGCCCCCAAACTAGAGCAACTGATGCCGGGAATAACCTTTTCGGCAGCGAAAACTGCCACCGTTGTGACCATCCAGCGGATTAAGAAAGCACTCACAGAATCAACCTAATCGCTTTCGTTTTTTTTTGAAGATTTATTTTGCAAATCCCTGATTCCGATTCAAAGATACGCGCCTATGCCTGCAAAAAAAACCAGCCAGTCCACAGCGACCAAGGTGAAAGCCGCCTCGTCAAAAGCTGTTAAGACTCCGGCCAAAAAAATTGCAAAGCCAGCCAAGCAAGACACGGCGACATCAACGGCAGCCCTTGAGACAAAAGTCAAAAAAGCTGCAAGTAAATCGACGGCAACCCCCAAAACAACCACTCCCCCGCCTGCATCGAGCGCCCCGCACATTCCGCGCGAGGACATTCAGCTACGAGCCTACTTCATTTCCGAGCGCCGCCAGACCATGGGATGGCCCGGAAACTCCTCAACCGACTGGATTGAAGCCGAGTCCCAACTCGTGGCGGAAGCCAAGCGTCGGCTGAAAAAAACACTCTAATAAATCGCCGCCTGCGGATATCAAGGCGGCTTATTCATGAATACCGAAGACCGCCTCAAGAGGTTTCTCCATGCGAAACCCCAGATAGCAGAGGCGTCTTTCGTGGCATCCAATGCCACACTCATCGGGGATGTCCGCTTGGACCGTGACTCCAGTGTTTTCTACGGCGCTGTCCTGCGAGGAGACATTGAGACGATCCGGATAGGCGAAGGAACAAATGTGCAGGATGGATGTATCATCCACCTCGCCGATGATCTCGGAGCCACGGTCGGCGCCTACTGCACGATCGGCCACGCCGCTATCATCCATGCCTGCACGATTGGAGACTTGTGTCTCGTCGGCATGCAGGCCGTCATCCTCGATGGCGCGGAAATCGGCGACGAATGCCTGATCGGCGCCGGGGCGCTGGTCACATCGCGCACGAAAATCCCACCACGCTCGCTTGTATTGGGATCACCCGCCAAAGTCGTGCGCCCACTCACTGAGGCCGAGATTCTCTCCCTGCGGGCAAGTGCGGATAAATACATCACGGTTTCACGCGCCCACGCTGCGCTTCAGGCGTCCACCGAATGAACCTTCCGAATCGTCTAACGGTGGCCCGCCTGGCATTCACTGGCGTTTTTGTTTTCTGTTTTACAGTCGACTTTCCATTCCGCTTCACAACAGCCTTTGCTGTTTTTGTGTTAGCCGCGATCACGGACATGCTCGATGGTATCATTGCCAGGCGCTGGAACCTCATCACCGATTTCGGCAAGCTCATGGATCCGCTTGCCGACAAGATTCTCACAGCCTCGGCATTCATTTGCCTCATTGAGTTCAGCGCGATTCCAAGCTGGGCGGTCATCTTGATCATCGGCCGCGAATTCTTGATCACAGGCCTGCGCTCTCTGGCCGCCACGAAGGGGCTTGTGATACCAGCCGATAATCTGGGGAAGCACAAGACGACATGGCAGATGATCACCATCACTTATTTTCTGCTCCTGCTAGGCCTCGGCGAAATCCAGCATCCCGCCTGGTTCTCCAGCGCTTGGTTTGTCGGAACGCATGTATTCGTTCCCATCACCGTGATCCTCTCGGTTTATTCCGGCCTCGCCTACCTCTTTAAAAATCGGGAACTCATCAAGGCAGCCTGACATTTTTCCGCAGGCCGATTGACACCCGGAAAAAACATCCCCATTTTCGCGGCGTGCATTCCTTTTCCTATGTTGATGGCACCCTGCGCTGCGAGGGTGTGGAGCTTGATGAAATCGCCAACCGCTTTGGCACGCCGGCCTATGTCTATTCGGCCGCCACGATCCGCGGAAACTACCAGCGCCTCGACACAGCATTGGCACCGCTCGAGCACCTCGTCTGCTACGCCGTAAAAGCAAACTCCAACCTCGCCGTTCTCAATCTTCTGGCAAAGCTCGGCTCCGGTTTTGATATCGTCTCCGGCGGCGAGTTGTTCCGTGTTCTGAAAGCCGGTGGACGCGCTGACCGCTGCACCTTTGCGGGCGTTGGCAAAACTCGCGAGGAGATCGCATTCGCATTGAAGGAAGGCGTTTACTCTTTCAATGTCGAAAGCGAAGGCGAGCTTGCCCGCATCAACGAAGTCGCTGGATCTCTCGGAGTCAAAGCCCCGATCGCCATTCGAGTGAACCCCGATGTGGATGCGAAAACGCACAAATTCATCTCGACGGGCAAAAGCAAAAACAAATTCGGCATCGGGATAGACCGGGCTGCCGAAGTCTATCAAGTCGCCGCCAATCTCCCGCATTTGAAAATCCGGGGCGTGCAGACGCACATCGGTTCCCAAATTTTGGAATCCGGCCCCTTCGCCGAAGCCGCTTCCAAGCTCGCCGCCCTCGTTCAGGATTTAAAAAAATCCTACGACATCGAATTTTTTGATTTCGGCGGTGGCATTGGCATCGTTTACGACGAGGCCCTGAGCAGCGGAAGTCCCGCTTGGTGGGAAGGCCAAGGCACTTCGCGCCGCATCACGCCGGAAGATTACGCCGCCGCCATCATTCCTGTGCTGAAGCCGCTCGGACTGCGTATTCTCTTCGAGCCCGGCCGCTTCTTGGTAGGCAATGCCGGCGCGCTGCTCTCGACGGTCCAATATGTGAAGCAGACCCCTGCAAAAACCTTCACCATCATCGATGCCGCGATGAACGACCTCATCCGCCCAGCACTCTATGAAGGCTGGCATGAGATCGTGCCACTTCGTCAGTCTTCGGCTGATAAAATCGCGATGGATGTTGTCGGTCCCGTCTGCGAGAGCGGCGACTTTTTCGCTCAGGACCGCCCATTACCTCCGCTCCAACCCGACGACCGGATTGCCGTGCTCAGCTCCGGCGCCTACGGGTTCGTCATGTCATCAAACTACAACTCGCGACCGCTTCTGCCTGAAATCTTGGTGGAAGGGGATAAAATCCATCTCGCCCGCGAGCGGCAGAGCATGGATGACCTCGTGCGGGGAGAATTGATTCCTCAATAGCACCAGCATTTCACGGCGCCTGCATTCCCACAATGCGGCCCGCGTAGCCTGTCATTTCGAGGTAGCCGCGCCCCCTGCGGCTGCCTTCGACGGAGACAGTGCCCTCCCAATAGGCAAACGGCGCGGAGGCGAGTTCTTGTTTGGGAAAACGAGCCTTCACGATCAAGTCGAGACCCTGTTTGGGAATTCTAATTTTCCATGCCACAGGATAGCGCCCCTTCGACTCAGCGCTTGTCCACCACTCGATTGGTTCCAGTTCAAAATCCGAAAGCTCGATCTTTTGAGCCACGCCGGATGCATCCACAAATGTGCCTGAGGAGAACTCATCGCGCCCACCATCTTTCGTTCGGATTTGAAAAAGCATCAGCTCACCGCCTTCTTCAAACTGGAGGCTGAACCAATCCCAACCGCTTTGATGTGATGCGAGCTGATTCGTGGCCCACTCGTGATCAAACCAAGTCAATCCCTCCACAGGATATTCCACGCCGTCGATACCGACCGTCCCGCTCGTTTTCATGCGGGTGAGCGAGTAATAATGCGATGCCCTCCCCTCGCCTGCCGCCTTCTGGCTCACTCCCTCGCGTCCATGAATAACCGGAGCAGTCGGGGAGACGAGTTTGAGGTCCACCGAGATTCCATCCTGCTCCGCCTTTAAGTGGAAATCATGAAGACCCGTGAGCTCACACGACCAATTCTCGATCCATGCGATCCGCGCGCCATCGTCAAAACCCGCATCGCCGAATGCTCCGCGTGAGAGTTTCTGGAAATGATGGAATTTCTTTCGGCTAATATCCGAGACCGCAAAGTGCGCGAATTTGACATCCCTCTGAATGAAGCGCGATGTCGGCAAG
>JAPLTI010000039.1 GCA_026398285.1 Verrucomicrobiota bacterium | reverse complement strand
TGTCGTCCGCGCCCAATATGGTGCCGGCTCGATCAATGGCAAACGCGTTGCCGCCTACCGCGACGAACTCAATGTGGACCCCGAATCCATCACCGAGACCTATGTCGCCATGGAACTCAATGTGGACAACTGGCGCTGGGCGGGCGTCCCGTTTTTCATCCGCGTCGGAAAACGCCTGCCAAAAGCTGGCACCGAAATCGCCGTTCATTTCAAAAGCGTGCCGCCAGTCCTCTTCCGCGCCACAGGTGAATCGATCGATGACAATGTGCTCGTGATCCGCATTCAGCCTGACGAGGGCATTTCCCTTCGCATGAGCGCCAAGATGCCGGGCTCCAGCCTCCGTATCGAGCCGGTCAAAATGGATTTCCACTACGGCACCAGCTTTGGAAAAGCCACTCCTGAGGCCTACGAACGCCTTCTCCTCGACGCCATGAGCGGCGACGCCACACTCTTCGCGCGTCGCGACGAGGTCGAGCATGCGTGGAAATTTGTGGATGCCATCCACGAGGCTTGGACGACACGCTCGGATGACCTGGCTCTCTACTCCTCCGGCTCATGGGGCCCGGGAGAGGCTGACGAACTCATCAAACGCCACGAGGGCACATGGAGACGCCTGTGAGCAGCGAGGCATCCATAGAACCCGGCCTACCTGTCGAGATCGGCAGAATCGATAAGGAACTCGGTAAACTCTGGGAGTCGAGTGGCGACACCAAGACCCGAGCCTCCTTGATCAACCTCGTTGTCTACACGGAAAACGAATCCACCCTTGCCGCAGACAACGAAGTCTTGGCAGCCGTGGCCGGACGCCACCCATGCCGCGCGATCCTTATCCTTGGCAACCCCTCGGCTCCAACCGCCCAAGCGAAAGCCTGGATCACCGCGCATTGCCACCTTCTCGGCAAGGACACACGCCAGATTTGCTCCGAACAGATCACCTTCCGCTTGGATGGCGACGCGGCCAACGCCCTCCCGAACATCGTTTTTTCGCATCTGGATTCCGACCTCCCGCTCTGTCTCTGGTGGAAGGCCGACTTCCCCGAGCCACTCGACGAGAAACTCTGGTCTTGGGTGGACCGCCTTATCTTTGACAGCAGCTCCTGGCATAAACCCCACCACCAGTTTTCCATTATCCGCCATATTTCGTCATCGGGAAAAAGTGCAGCCGTGCTTTGCGATCTGAATTGGACTCGCCTCCACGCTTGGCGCTTTGCACTCGCAAGCCAGTTTGACAACACCTCCGCCTTTCCGCATCTGAGCCAAGTCGAGTCGCTCACCCTCCGCTGCGCCCCGGGCTCACGCATCGCCGCGCTCCTTCTCATGGGCTGGCTTGCAGGCCGCTTGAAATGGCGTCTCGATGCTGAGAATGAATCTTTCGTCACCACGAACGACCGACGCATTCCTTTCCATATCGAGGAAACACCAGGGCCAGACCTCTCACTCATCTCGATCAAAGCCACCGACGCACACTTCGAGCTCCGGCTCGCCGAAGGCTCCGACTTTTTCGAGTCCACCATTCAAACACCGGGCATCCCCGAGATCTGCCAGATCCTCCCCGCACCGCGCGGACGATTGGAAGACACCCTGCTGGCGGAGTTAAGCCGCGCGGGAAGGCATGCCCTCTACACCGAGTCGCTTGAAGTCATCCTTCCCTTGCTGAAGCGGTAAAGCAGTCCCAACATCATGCAGGTTTTTATCAGGGTCCTACCCTATGTCAGGCGCTATCCGTTCCTCGCCTTCGCCACACTCTTCTGTGCCGTAGCGGGCACCCTCATGGTGATTGTCTTTCCGGCGATCACTCAGCAAATCGTCGATCAAGTCATCGGTCAAAACCGACCTGACCTCCTTCTACCGCTCGTGGGACTCGGCCTCGCAGCCTTCCTAGCACAGAACGGACTCAACTCGCTTCGCATCGTCTTCAACAACCACTTCGAGCAACGCGTCATTTTCGACCTCCGCAGCGAACTCTACGCACACATCCAGCGCCTCCCGCTCACATGGTTCGACAACCGCTCGACGGGCGATATCATGACCCGCCTCATTGAAGATGTGACAAGCGTCGAGCGCGTGTTGATCGACGGCATTGAGCAGGGCACCGTCGCCATCCTGCAAATCCTAATCGTCAGCTGTGTCATGCTGGCCTACAGCCCTTCACTCACGGCAGCCGTCCTACTTCCGATTCCATTCCTCGGAGCAGGAGCCCTCGCCTACACGCTCACCGCCCGCAGCCGCTACCGTAAGCAGCGCAAGGCCGTCTCAGCCCTGAATTCCCTCCTCCACGACAACATCGCCGGCGTCCGCCAAATCAAAACCTACACAAGCGAGACCCGTGAACACGCCCGCTTTGACGAAGCCAGCAATGGCGTTCGCAAGGCCACCCTCACCGTCATGAAAGCCTGGGCCCTCTACCAACCCGGCATGGAATTCATTTCCTCCTGCGGCCTTCTCCTCGTAGCCGGGTTTGGCACATCGCAAGTGCTCACTGGAAAAATGGACACCGGCGCTCTCGTCGCATTCTTCGTCCTTACCCGCTACCTCTACGAACCCGTTGGACGCCTCCACCAACTGAACCAGATTTTCCAATCCGGTCGCGCCGCCGGCGACCGCGTCTTTGAGATCATGGATTCTGAAACAGAACCCGACGAAGGCGCGAACAGGCCGACCTCCCGCGTCAACGGCCATGTCGTTTACCGCGATGTCTCCTTTTCATACGACCCCAAGATGCCCGTCCTCCACGATGTAAACCTGGAAGCCAAATCCGGCGAGATGATCGCCCTCGTAGGACCAACTGGCGCCGGCAAATCCACCATCGTGAACCTTCTTGTCCGCTTCTACGAATTCACCAGCGGAGAAATCACCATCGACGGCACTCCCCTCCGCGACATACCAAAATCCCACCTCCGCGACAGCGTCGCCGTGGTGACTCAAGAGAGCTTCATGTTCAACGGGACCACCGCTGAAAACCTCCGCATCGGAAAACCCGACGCCACCGAAGAGCAAATCTGGGAAGTCCTCCGCGCCGCCAACGCCGCCGATTTCATCAAGCGCCTCCCAGAAGGCCTCCACACCCCACTCGGGGAACGCGGAGTCAAACTCAGCGTCGGTGAGAAACAACGCCTCTCCATCGCCCGCGCCCTCCTCAAAAACCCGCCCATCCTCATCCTCGACGAAGCCACAGCCAGCGTGGACACCGCCACCGAGCGTCTCATCCAAGAAGCCCTAGACCGCCTCATGGAAAACCGCACCAGCTTCGTCATAGCCCACCGCCTCTCCACCGTCCGCCACGCCGACCAAATCCTCGTCCTCGAACGCGGATGCATCACCGAACGCGGCCGCCACACAGACCTGCTCGCCCGAGGCGGCCTCTACGCCGAACTCTGCAAAAGCAGCCTCATCGAAAACTAAAAGCCCCCCCGGCAAAATGGCCGAGCTCAAGCTCAGGCACTGAAAAGGAAGTCAGAGCTCGATGGTCGAACCGATAGCGGGAAGCAGCAATTCAAGCCCGTCGTTGGCGAAGGCCGCCTGAGCTGCGGTGGTATCGATTTGAATAGGCGGGAAAGTGTTGTAGTGGACGCCGACCACTTTTTTTGCACCGCAGAGTTTGGCGGCTTTGATGGCGTCGGCAGTCCCCATGGTGAAGGTGTCGCCTATGGGGAGCACGGCGAAGCGGAGGGCAAATTCCTCGGCGATGAGATTCATGTCGAGAGTGAGCGCCGTGTCACCAGCATAGTAGAAGGAACCCTCCGACGTCTCCACCACGTGTCGGCGGTCACTTAAAATGCACCACTCGCGGTCACTTCAAAATGCACCACTTTTCGACGGTCTGAAGAGCCCTTTTGGAAGCGCTGGAAAGCGCGCTCAATCGGGCGATGTCAAACGTCCTAAAAGTGAGCAAACAAAC
>JAPLTI010000046.1 GCA_026398285.1 Verrucomicrobiota bacterium | reverse complement strand
GAACTCCGGGCGAATCACTCCATGGAGGACAGGCTTTTCGCGGTCATCGAGTTTCTTTGCCAGAATCGAGCCCACCACGACTCCCTTGTAGAGAACCGGGGTCCCCTTGCCGATCGGCGGGAGGTTTTCAGCAGAAAGAGTGAATAGCAGGCCTTGGCGTTCGGCTTGCAGGCGCTCCCACTCTTCGGTGGTCACTGAGCGACCGGCGAAGAGGTCGGTGTGTGTGCCCCCAGTGCCGGGAGCGAGTTCGATGTAAACTCCGCTGACCAGTGTATCGAGGCCGCTCACGCCTGGGAGGGAAACATGAGGGCGCACGAGGGTGAAGGAAGCCGCTGTATCTGCCAGATGCTCGTATTCCGGCATAAGGCGAAACGCTGCAAGGATGAGCCCGGTGGACGGACTGGGCTGAATGGATTCCACAAGGCCGATTGGTTGGCCGAGGTAGCAAACTTTGGTTTCGCCCGGCGTGATTCCCCGGGCATTATCGAAGGTCACAGTCAGGAGACGCCCTGCGCTCCGTGAGGCGAACTCGTTAGAGGATAACTCCAGCAAGGCATCGTTCGAGATCTCCATCCCATTCCTGTCGAAGTGATCAAACGCCAGCGCGCCTTGCACCAAGGCATCAACGCCCTCCACATCGAGCTTCAAGCCATGCTGGCCAAATTTCATGGATGTCGCAGGCAAACGCCAGAACCGCGAGGTCGTGCGCAGAGTGCCACGATACGCCTGCTCGATCATTACGCGAAGTTCGGGCATTCCATTTTCATCGATCAGTTTTTCACGAACGAGTCCGACTTTGACTCCCCGGTGGTAGACCGGCGTGCCTCTATTCAAAAAAGGAATCTGGGCACCCTTGAGTCGGACAGTAAAGGCACCGGGAAGAAGCGGCATGAGGGGCGGTTCGGGGAGTCCCACAAAACGGGTCGCCGAGTCACCACCGGGGTTCCGGGCGCGAATCGAGTTGCCTTGGATGATGGACTCCAGGCCAGTGAGCTCCGCCAAGGTGATGACAGGTTTTTCCACCCAGAAGTCGGTCTCCTCGCTCGCAAGACCTGCCGCAAATTCCTTCAGGCGCACTTTGACGAGAACCTTGTTGAGATTTTTATCCAGCTCCACTGCGGTGACCATTCCCGCATCCACGCCGCGATAGACGAGCGGGGTTTTACCTGCCTGAATACCTGGCACCTCATCGAATGAGATTTCGATTTCAGGCCCCATCGATTTGTAGTCGGTCCACAGAAACCATGCGGTGGCTGCGGCGGCGATGATCGGGAAAATCAAAACCCAGGCAACGCTGCGTTTGCGGGAGTCGCTGATGACTCCATGGTCGTGTTGTTCGTGCTGATTCGTCATTGGGATTTTGGCAGTAGATGCCTCCAGATCATGTGAGTCTTATAGACATCCGCTGCGTAGAGCGTGCAAATAATCATCACTGCAAAAAAAAGTGCGCCAACCTCTGCTTGCACACTGGCTAAGATTCCAAGTTGCCCGACGGCGACTAGGATCGAAAGAAGAAACACATCAATCATTGCCCAGGTGCCTATGCGCGTGAGAAATGCGTGAACCTTCATGCGACGGGATTGCGAAATGTCTGATCCGTGCAAGCTCAGCAACCAAGAAAGCGATACGAGTTTCACAGCAGGCACAACGACGCTTGCCAGAAAAACCACAACCGCCACGGGGACAAGCCCGGTTTCGTAGAGTTCCATGACCCCACCCATGACGGTGAGGGATTCCACCTGTCCAGTGATCGTAATTGTCATCACCGGTAAAAAATTTGCCGGGATGTAGAGAATAATAGCTGCGACTGTGAGGGCTTTCGACAATTCATATCGGTGGTGGGCTGTCATTTCACACCCTCCACATAAAGCTCGGCGCATTTCCTGTCGAAGCACTGAATGGCAAGCATGGTGAGCACGGCAGTGGCGAGAATCCAGAGCGAGCCTGGTTCCCAGCTTACCGTGCCGAGGGTGCGGAGTTTCACGACGGAGACCATGCAGGCGATGGCAAAAACCGGCAGGAGATTCCAGGGTTCAAGCGCCTCGACCAGGCGCAAAGCTGCTCCCATGAATGGAAGGCGCATCTGGAGAGTCCAACAGGCGGAGACATAAGAGACCGAGAGCAGGTAGAAAACCGGCGCTAAAATGGCAGAGAAAAAAACGAGCGCGCCGAGGGGTTGAAATCCCTGCATCCACAAACCTTCGACACCTGTGATGATGAGGTTTTCCTGATAACTCCCCGCCACGCTGAAGATGAGAATCGGATTCATATTAGCCGGGATGAGCGTGATCAAGGCCGCCATCGCGAAAGCCCAAGCCGCCATCATTGTGCGCCCAGGGTGTGCTGACTTGACCTGCTCGCCACAGCGCCCGCAGCAGAGGAATTCATGGGGTTGCAACTGGCGGTCGCGCAATGAAGCATGACAGCGTGGACATTGAATCCACCGCAGGTCGGATGGCGGAGCTGATGAATTGAGTGCGGACATAGCCGAAGACTAAATGACAACTCCGATCAGGGTGTGAAAGTCATTTGCCCAGTTAGCGCGGAACAATCGCGAGAAAATTCCGAACACGGACGATCTCGGCAAGTGAGATGCCATTTTCTGCCCACATGCCACTGGAGCTGCCGCCATCGAGGTTGATCGCCGTCTTTGGCTTCCATGTATCCAGAATCGAAGGCAGCGCGAGGATGCGGGCGGCATCTGCCAGTGTGACGGATGAGATGTAAATAAGAGCGGTTTCGCCACGAGTTCCCTTTGCCACAACGGTCCGGCGGGCGATTCGTTCGTCATTGAGACCGGGGACCAACTGGTCGTCCTCCACAAGCATTGGCCCGCATTGGAGGGCTTGGAGGAGTTGCGATTTGCCAGAGTCGTATTCCCCCGAACGGAGAATCGAAACATGGCCATCCTGCCTCACACCGACCAGTCCGCTGAGGAGTTTTGCCTTCTCAAAGCCGTTGATTGTTTTGCCATCGGAGATCATGAGACCCACTGGACGGTAGTCTTTATGAAAGTAGCCCCCGTTGACACCTGCCACGACCTTGGCGTTGTTCAGAGTGTTGGCGAGCGTCGCATTTCCCGGGGAGGGACTATCGATGACGCGAAGAGTGTGGTTTTTGTCATTGAAGCAAAGCGCTGTGACTCGGGCTGTCTGGTTTCCGTTCACGCAGCGGGTTTCTATGACCTCCACCCCGGGGCCAGGCGATCCGAGGCCTGTCGCGGAAACGATGCTCCACTCCGCCCCTGCCGAAAGAATCGTAGTGAGGAGGGCGACCTGAGCGATCAGGAAAGCCCGCCACCTGCCACAGCTACGAATTCTCGACATGACTGAATTCATGCTGAAGAAAGAGGGCGGTTGGAGCATTCGGATTTTCAATGTTACTCGTCTTTTGCAGAACTGAGGCGTGTGAGAACGCTCAGATCTTCAAGTGTCGTCGTGTCGCCGGTGATCTGAACTCCGGCGGCGATTTGTTTCAAGAGGCGGCGCATGATTTTTCCGCTGCGTGTTTTTGGCAGGGACTCGGTGAAACGAATTTCGTCCGGTTTGGCAATAGGGCCAATGACTTTTCCCACATGGTTGCGGATTTCCGCCGAGAGTTGCTTCGATGCGGCGTGGCCTTCGCGGAGGGTAACGAAAGCCACCACGCCTTGGCCTTTGATCTCATCGGGACGCCCCACAACTGCGGCTTCGGCAACAGAAGGATGACCGACCAGTGCGCTTTCGACTTCGGCCGTTCCGAGTCGGTGACCGGCGACATTCAAAACATCATCGATACGGCCAACGATCCAGAAATAGCCGTCTTTGTCCCGGCGGGCGCCATCACCCGTGAAGTAGGCGCCTTTGACTTCAGTCCAATACTGTTTTTTGTAGCGCGGCTTGTCCCCGTAGATTGTCCGAAGCATGGCTGGCCAAGGCTTGCGTATGACAAGCTTGCCGCCTTCACCGTGCTTCACTTCCTTGCCGTTGTCGTCGACGATTGCTGCATCGACGCCGAAGAAAGGAAGCGTGGCCGTGCCTGGTTTGAGAGGCGTGGCACCTGGCAACGGTGAAATGAGAATCATGCCGGTCTCGGTCTGCCACCAGGTATCCACAATCGGACAACGCTCAGCACCGATGTGTTTGTGATACCACATCCATGCTTCGGGATTGATGGGTTCGCCCACGCTGCCGAGAAGTCGGAGGGACGAGAGATCATGATTCTTTGGCCACTCGTCGCCCCATTTCATGAACGCACGGATGGCCGTGGGCGCAGTGTAGAGGATCGTCACGCCGAGTTCCTCGATGATTTTCCAAAAGCGATCAGGCTCAGGCCAATTCGGGGCACCCTCATAAAGGACGCAGGTGGCGCCATTAGCGAGCGGGCCGTAAACGAGGTAACTGTGCCCGGTGATCCAGCCTACATCGGCAGTGCACCAGTAAACATCCTCTTCTTTGAGGTCGAAGATGTATTTGCTCGTGGCAGCCGTGCCGGTCATGTAACCGCCGGTCGTGTGCAGAATGCCCTTCGGCTTGCCTGTGGAGCCGCTTGTATAAAGGATGAAGAGCGGATGCTCGCTGTCGAGCGGGATGGCAGGGCAGTTCGCATCGACGTATTCGGCCTCGCGATGCCACCAGACATCGCGGCCCTCTTCGATATGGACATCCATCGTGGTGCGCTTGGCAACAATGACGCGTTTGACCTCTGTGTTTCCTTGAAGGGCGTGGTCGACATTCTGTTTGAGAGTGACGCATTGACCACGGCGGTAGCCGGCGTCTGCTGTCACCACAATTTTCGAGCCGCTGTCCGCCAGGCGATCCTTGATGCTCTCACTGCTGAATCCACCGAAGACAACCGTGTGAACCGCTCCAATGCGGGCGCAGGCCAACATCGCGATGACAGCCTCCGGAATAAGAGGCATGTAGATCAAAACGCGGTCGCCCTTTTTGACACCATTGCGCTTGAGGATATTTCCGAAGATGCAGACTTCGCGGTGGAGTTGGTGATAAGTCAGCGTGCGGCGCTCACCGGGTTCGCCTTCCCAAATAATGGCCGCCTTATTGCGGCGTGGTCCGTCGAGATGGCGGTCGAGGCAGTTTTCCGAGGCGTTTAATTGCCCCCCGACGAACCACTCGGCATAGGGCTCTTTCCAGTCCAAAACTTTTTTCCACTTTTTTTGCCAGACGAGCTCGGACGCTTCGCGGGCCCAAAATTTCTCGGGATTCTTGAGAGAATCAGCGTGGAGTTTTTTGTAGTCGGCGAAACTTTTTACTGCGGCTTTTTTTGAGAAAGCGGCGGCAGGTTTGAAGATGCGTTTTTCTTGGAGGTGGGATTCGATATTTTGACTCATAGGGGCAGAAGAAGAGTTAAGACAGATTGGTTGTGGTTTTGCAACACAGCATCGAAATTCCCTGCTTGCCAAAAAGGGATGCCAAGTAGGTAGTGTGGGTTTGTGTTTCAAGTGATTTTCAATCGAATCAGCGCTGCGGAAATGGCCGCGCTGCCAAAGGATTTGCAGCTGGACCTGCTGGCGGAATTTCAGTTTCTGCCGGGAGATCTAGAGTCTCTGGAGGATGAGAAATTTGGGAAAGTCTCGAGGGATGGACGCTCGTTGCTGCGCTATCGGGCGAGGGATTACCGGATTTATTTTGAGAAGCATCCCGAGGGGCTTTTGATCCACCGGGTGCTTCACAAAAACACGATTCGCGACTTCCTTTTTCGCTCGAATCTCCCGATCGATGAAGAGGACGGCGAGGTCGCAAAGACGAATGATTTCTGGTCGCTCATCCACGAAGCCGAGGAATCGAGAAAGTGAGATTTTTCAAAGACGAGGCCGAGCGCAGGCGGGAGTTTCCTGTTGTCGAAAACGGAATTTTTCTTGGCCACGCCGGCGTGACAATTCTCCCGCGTCGCGCGGCGGATGCCATGAAGGCCCATGCGGAGGCGAGTTGTCACAAGCATCAGGAATTTGGAGAGGTCCTGCGGGATGTCGCCCGAACGCGCTCGCTTTGCGCAAAGCTTATAGGCGCCCATGCCGATGAAATCGCCCTGCTCGGACCGACCTCGCTTGGGTTGAGCTTGTTTGCAAACGGGCTCGATTGGCAGGCCGGTGATGAGGTTGTTTACTATGGAGACGACTACCCTGCGAATGTGTATCCGTGGACTGTCCTCGCCTCTCGCGGTGTTGTGGCAAGGGAACTGCATCCTGATCAGCCTGGGGCAATCACTCCTGAGCTCGTCGAAGCCGCGCTGACGCCGAGAACCAAATTGGTCGCGCTGGCCTCCTGCCACTACCTGAGCGGACGCCGAATCGATGTCGAAGCAATCGGCCGCATGCTCAGAGCGAAGGGAGTCTTATTTTCACTTGATGCCATACAGACTCTTGGAGCCGCGCCACTCGATGTCGAGTTCGTCGATTTCCTCAGCGCCGATGCTCATAAGTGGATGCTTGGGCCCATGGCCATGGGAATCGTTTTTGTGGCGCGGAAGAATTTTGAAAAATGCCGTCCGACCTTGCTCGGTGCTTGGAATGTGAAATCCCCGGATTTCATCGCGCAGGAGGAAATTGTGTTTGAGGAAACAGCCCGCCGCTATGAACCGGGAGTTTTGAATATCGCCGGTATGTATGGAATGAAGGCCAGCCTCGAAATGCTTCTCGAGATCGGCTTGGAGAATGTGCAATCCGGTATTTTGGAAAACAGGGATTATTTGGAAGAGAAACTCAGCGCGGCAGGCTTTGAATTTCTCTCGCCACGAGCCGATGATTCTATGAGGTCTGGGATTTTAACGACTAGGCATCCATCTATGGGTAGTGACACGATCT
>JAPLTI010000073.1 GCA_026398285.1 Verrucomicrobiota bacterium | reverse complement strand
GGCGGACGGTGTGCGACGAAGCGCTGGGAGGGACACTCGGTGGATCATGGGGCGCAGTATTTCACGATGAGGGATGCGGATTTTTCGCAGGCGGTTCGGCTGGCGTGCGGCGAGGATTTGTTGGAAATCCAGGCGGCGATTGTGGATGAATCTGGTCGGGAGCTGCCTAGCAAGGAGCGTTTTTTTCATGCCAAGGGCAACAGCCGTCTCGCGAGGGCGCTTGCGGAGGGCTTGGATGTGAGAACGGGTGTGACGATTGAAGCCGTCGAAGATCGCCTTGTGGGCGGTGAGGTCTTTGATGTTATTCTTAGCACGGCGCCATGGCCGCAGACCGCGAAATTGGCCGGGATTTCAGGGGCTCAAAATCCCTACGCTCCGTGTTTGGCGGGGCTTTTTCTCTACGAGGGTGAGTGTTCGGGATTAACGGCGGCGAGGTATGCCATCAGCGATCGTTCGGGGCATGCGCTGGCTTGGTCGGCGTGCGAGAATCACAAGCCCGGGCGTGTTGGCGAGGGCTTCACTGTCATGGTCGTCCACGCTTCGGAGGAATTCAGCCGCCCGCGCTTGGAGGACGATCCGGCAAGCTGGGCTGCCGATCTGCGGGCTCTTGTGGAGGAGCGCTGGGACATTCCATCAAGCGCCTTCCGCGCCGTGCATCCGCACCGCTGGCGATATGCCCGCATTTCCCAGAAAATGGAAATTCCGGCACTGCCCGAGGGATGGCATTTCGCGGGGGATTTGCTCACTGAGTCACGGGTTGAATCCGCCTGGTTGGCGGGACGTGCGGTGGCGGCACGGATTCTTGCTGGCGCATGAGCCGTGGCGGGCGCACTTTATTTTCAACATGAAAATCGGAATCATCGGAGCAACGGGTTATGTGGGGTCGAGGCTTTGCCGCATGGCTGAGGAGGCGGGGCATGGCGTGGTCCGGTTTTCGCGAAGCGCGCGGGCCGGGTTTCGTAGGATCGAGGTAACTGGAGGGCTCGATTTTTCGGGCTTAGATGCCGTGGTGAACCTCGCGGGCGAGCCGATTTTGGGACTTTGGACGGCATCGAAGAAAGAAAAGATTCTGCGCAGCCGAGTGGAAACAACGCGCCAGGTGGTCGGTAGTCTTCACTCGGGCATTGGCGTGCTGGTGAACGCCTCGGCGATTGGATTCTACGGTGACACGGGTGAGCGGGAGGTCGATGAATCGGCTGCGGCGGGAAGTGGTTTTTTGGCAGAGGTGTGTCAGGCCTGGGAGGCTGCGGCGCTACCTGCCGAGGCTCTGGGGTGCCGCGTGGTGCGGCTTCGTATTGGATTCGTGACAGGCCCGGGCGGCGCGATGGGTTTGGTGCGTCCTGTTTTTCAACTCGGCTTGGGAGGGAATCTGGGTAACGGGCGGCAGTGGATGAGTTGTATCCATGTGGACGATGTCGCGGGGATGATTCTCTGGGCGATGGAAAACCAATCGGTGAGTGGAGCGGTGAATGCCGTGAATCCTCAGCCGGTGCGGAATGTCGAGTTCACGCGCACGCTGGCGCGCTTGGTGCGGCGTCCTGCGATTCTGCCCGCACCTTCCTGTGCTCTCAAAATCGCTCTCGGTGAGTTGTCGCATGTCATGCTCGACAGCGTGCGCGTGCGTCCGGCGGTGGCGCAGAGCCTGGGCTATGCGTTTCGACATCCCACGTTGGAAGCCGGTCTGCGCGCAGGCTGATACCATCTTGCGCGCGGGGTGGAATTCGCTAAAAATGCCGCATGGAAAAAGCGGCGAAGATTTTTGTGGCGGGGCATCGTGGCATGGTCGGCAGCGCCGTTGTCAGGAGGTTCCAGCAGGCCGGCTTTGAAAATATTCTCACCCGCACACGGCAGGAACTCGACCTGATGGATCGCTCTGCCGTGCGCGCTTTCTTCGAAGCCGAGCGTCCAGACTATGTGGTGGATGCCGCTGCGAGGGTGGGGGGCATCGCTGCAAATTTCGAGAAGCCTGTGGAATTCCTCATCGAGAACCTCACGATCCAGAACAATGTCATTCAGGCGGCAGCGGACTTTGGTGTGATGAAGCTCCTCTTCCTCGGTAGCTCCTGCATTTATCCCAAGCTCGCGCCTCAACCGCTCACGGAGGATGCCTTGTTGACCGGCCTGCTTGAACCGACGAACGATGCGTATGCGATCGCAAAGATCGCCGGCATCAAGCTCTGCCAGGCTTATGCCCGTGAGTATGGAAAAAACTTCATCTCCGGAATGCCGACGAATCTTTATGGGCCGAATGACAATTTCGACCTCCATACCTCGCACGTTCTCCCCGCGCTCATCCGCAAGGTTCATGAGGCCAAGAAGGACGGTGCGCAGGAGGTTTCGGTGTGGGGCAGCGGCACGCCGCGCCGCGAGTTTCTGCATGTGGACGACCTCGCGGACGCCTGTTTTTTCCTACTCGAAAACTACGACTCGCCCGAGATTGTGAACATCGGCTGTGGCGAGGATGTCTCGATTCGGGAACTCGCGGAGACCGTCTGCGAGGTGCTCGGCTTCGAGGGGTCGCTTGTCTTTGACTCCTCGAAACCGGATGGCACGCCTCGGAAACTCATGCATGTGGGCCGGCTTCTTGCCCTTGGCTGGAAGCCGCGCATCGGCCTGAAGGACGGCATTCGTGATGCCTACGACTGGTTTTTGAAAAACAGTTGAGCCGTCAAACTGCTCAGGCGAGCAGGCTGTTGATGTAGGCGGATGGCTCGAAGTTCTCGATGAGAACGACAGTCTGCCCTTTTCGGTGCATGCGGGCTTGGGTCACTAGGATTTCAGATGTTTTGTGCGGCGCGAAAAGGATGTCGTCGTGCGTGGCATTCAGGTGCTCCGCGAATTTGTCGGGTGTCAGCGAGCCTCCCAGATGATCGCTGCGCCCTGTGGCCACATGGATGGTTCCTCGGATTTTTTCATCCTGGATGTCACGGCCCGAAACGGGGAGGACTTGTGTGCC
>JAPLTI010000069.1 GCA_026398285.1 Verrucomicrobiota bacterium | reverse complement strand
TCGCCTAACTGAAAGGCAAATTCCTCGCATCCGGCCTCACGGTTTCCGAACTCGTTGGCACAGCGTGGGCCTCAGCCTCCACATTCCGCGGATCCGACAAGCGCGGTGGAGCCAATGGCGGCCGCATCCGCTTGACACCGCAGAAGGATTGGGAAGTCAACCAACCCGAGCAACTCGCCAAGGTCCTCAGAACCCTCGAAGGCATCCAAAGCGAATTCAACAGCACTCAGTCGGGCGGAAAAAAGGTTTCCCTCGCCGACCTCATCGTCCTCGCCGGTTGTGCTGGCGTCGAGCAAGGTGCCAAGAATGGAGGTCACACGATCAGCGTGCCATTCGCGCCCGGCCGCATGGACGCTTCGCAAGAGCAAACCGATCTCGAATCCTTTGCCGTGCTCGAGCCAGTGGCCGACGGCTTCCGCAATTACCAAAAGAGAAAGTTCTCGGTAACGGCCGAGGAACTCCTCCTCGACAGGGCTCAACTGCTCACACTCACCGCACCAGAACTGACCGTCCTCATCGGTGGCCTCCGCACGCTGAATGCCAACTTCGAAAATTCCCGCCTCGGAGTCTTCACCAAGGGCCCCGGAGCTCTCACGAACGACTTTTTTGTGAACCTCCTCGACATGGCGACCGAATGGAAACCCGTCTCCAAGGACGCCGATGTCTTCGAGGGGCGTGACCGCAAAACCGGCGACCTGAAGTGGAACGGCACCCGCGTCGATCTCGTCTTCGGCTCAAACTCCCAACTCCGCGCCGTGGCCGAAGTCTATGCAACCTCCGATTCCGAGAAAAAATTCGTCCAGGACTTCGTAGCAGCTTGGAACAAGGTCATGAACCTTGACCGCTTCGAACTCGCATAATTCCAGCATCCCAAAAGACCCTTGGAGCCGCATCCACACGGGAGTTCCGGCTCCAAGGTGAATCGTAAAAAACTCAGAAAAGAGTAGCGCGATACAGGATTTGAATAGGTAGCCGGATCCTTTTCTGGTGAGGTTTTGCGGTCGGGCTTGACTTTTGCTGACAAATCGGAGGCGAGACAAAAACCCGATCCACTGCGAACAAAAGCGGAAAAACTAACCCCTCGAAGGGGTCACTATCGGAGGGACATTGGGTTTTTATTTACAACTCGCCAACCCGCTAAAACGGGGAAGATTTTTGTTTAGTTAAAATTTTATTTAAATTCGCATAAGTTTTATAAGTAAAATATTAATAATATCAAAATTTTTTCGGCGGTGTATTCGGGCTAGCTAGATCCCCGCCGGGCGCGCCCCCTCTCAGCCCCTTCTAAAGGGACTCTGCAGGCTATTTTCCGACCTTCATGATTCCCCACATTTTCGGCAGCGAGCGGTCGATTTTGGGGTTGTTCAGCAGGTTTTTTATGAGCGTGACGTCAACGCTCACAAAAAACGGGTCGCGTTTTGGAGGCGCTCCACGCTCCTCGCTATGTTAGCTCCCGCTCATCTCGTCCTATCGGGCTGTGAAGGGGAGTCTCCCGACTTGACTGGCTTGTCTGGGATCGGGTCCGGGTCCGGGTCCGGGACATAGGTAACACTCCACTCCGTAGCTTGTTCGTATTGGTTGGTTTTCTTCTATCGAATGCCAGCAAAAGCAGTTTGACAGATTGATTGCTTTAATTGCATATGATCACTTTCGCTCACTCCTAACCTATGAAAACCTACCGCCTCAACCGTCTCTTCAACTCCAAATCTGGCCACTGCTTTGATGTCGCCATCGATCACGGCTTTTTTAACCAACCCGGCTTTCTCACAGGAATTGAAGACATGGCGAAGGCGGTGGAGACTGTTGTAAAAGCCGCTCCGGATGCGGTTCAGCTAACGACCGGTCAGGCGCGGCATTTGCAAAAAATCCCAGGTCGTCAGAAGCCTTCGCTCGTTCTCCGCACAGATGTAGCCAATGTCTATGGCCGCGAGTTGCCCGTCGAGGCGCTCAGCGCGATGATCGAGGAACCGAGTCTTCAGGCCGTTCGACTCGATGCAGCCTGCATGTGCGTGAATCTTTTTCAGATTCCTGGAGCGCCGGGGGTCACGAATCAGTGCATTGAAAACATCTGCGCACTCAAACTCGAGAGTGACCACTATGGCATGCCCATGATGCTGGAACCGCTCGTCTTTCGCCCGAACAGCGAGGCGGGCGGCTACATGGTGGATGGCGATCTCGTCAAAATCCAACACCTCGTCCG
>JAPLTI010000235.1 GCA_026398285.1 Verrucomicrobiota bacterium | reverse complement strand
GCCGATCTCGGGGTCGGCGGCGGCTTCGAATGCGTTAGCGGTATCGAGGTGGTGCACCTGGCGTCGGCAGTCCATGCTTTCGCAAAGGTCCTTGAGTGTCTCAAGCACGAGCGGGTCGTCATCAATCAAAAGTATAGGAGGAAGTGCGGTGGTGGTCATGGCTGGGGTGGAGTTAGTGCATTAAATCAAAGGCTGCGATTCTGGGCTCAGAGGCGCGAGCGGGTGCAGGCGGATTCAGTTTCTCTTCGAGGATGCGGGTGATGTGTTCGGCGGCATGGCCATCACCAAAGACATTGGAGCCATTCGTCATGGACTCATAAGCAGCGGGATTGGTGAGGAGGTTTTCGGTTTCGCGGATGATGTCTTGCACGTCGGTGCCGATGAGTCGGAGTGTCCCCGCAGTGACGCCTTCTGGGCGCTCGGTTTCGCGTCGCAAGACGAGGACTGGCTTGCCAAGGGCGGTAGCCTCCTCCTGCACCCCGCCGGAATCTGACAGAACGAAGCGGGATTGACGGAGAGCGGAGAGGAACTCGTCGTGATTGAGAGGTTCGCAGAGCGAGATGCCAGGTTGATCCACGAGAACGGGTCTCACATTTTCACGCACCGAGGGATTCGGATGCAGAGGGAAGAGAAAGTGAATCTCGGGGTGCATTGCCGAGAGGTGCTTGATGGCAAGGGCCACAGAGCGCATGGGAGCACCGATATTTTCGCGGCGGTGGCAAGTCACCAGGATCAGTTGAGGATTCTCCGGCACACCTGCGGGGAGGTGCGAGGGGGTGGAATGGCTAATCATCCACTGCAAGGCATCCACCACGGTGTTTCCCGAAACGAAGATCGAGTCTTCAGGGATGTTTTCCGCACGCAGAAGCGAAGCGGAGAAATCGGTTGGGGCGAAGTGCCAGTTCGCAAGCCGACTGAGCATGACGCGGTTGAGTTCCTCGGGAAATGGCGAGTAGCGGTCGTGCGAGCGCAGACCCGCCTCCACATGTGCCACGGGGATTTTATGGTAGAATGCACAGAGTCCCCCCACAAAGGCGCTCGTGGTGTCACCTTGCACAACGACGGCGTCGATGCGGTTTCCATTGAACAACTCCCCGAGACTCGTGCTGAGCAAGGCGGTGAGGTCCCAGAGGCTTTGGCGGGGACGCATGACGCGGAGGTCGAGGTCGGGAGTGATTCCAAAGCTGCTGAAAATCTGGGCCGTCATTTCAGCGTGTTGGGATGTGGAGATCGTGAGTGGCTGAAGCGTCTTGGATGCCTGCAAGCTACGAATCACAGGGGCGAGCTTGATGGCCTCGGGGCGCGTGCCAACGATCACAGCGATGGTTTTTTTAGGTGAAAGAGAGGTCATATGGGGCTGAGTTGAAATTCAAATGGCATGCCGGCGCAGCGCTCGGTGATTTCATGCAGGTCGGCTTCCGAGAGAAGCCCGTTGATGCGGAAGATGATTCCCGAGTCGCGAATCTGCTGAACGGCCACACCGGCCCGTTCACTGAACCCCGGGCATAGAAGCTCCTCGGCCTCGAGGCCTACGGGTTTTTCGGACCCATTCGCCGTGGCGAGACCAGATATTTGGCGGAGTGCCTTGAGGACCTTGGGCTGCTTGACGAGACCGAGTTGAATGAGCAGGCGATCCACCGGACCGGAAATGAGTAGCCTCATATCGCGGATTCTTATGGCGTGTTCACGAGTAAGTTGGTCCGCGTCGACGAAGTATTCGATGAGGGCGTCCTCGCCGAAGCGCAGGGCGGCAAGGTCGTGGTGAAGCTTTGCAAAGGCCGGAGGTGCGTCGGCGCAGAACGAGACTTCGGAGCCGAGAATTTCGTGGATGCGGGAGCTCACATTGGGATGGATCGGATTGAGGATGCCAATCTTTCCGTCGCTCAGAGGAATGAGTCCGTGCAGTTCACAGAATACTGCCCCAAGGGCTTTGATGAGGGAGACACTGATCGTGAGACGCGAGAAATCGGCCTCTGCAACTCCGAGGTCGCCCGCCACGAGACGGCGGACCTTTTCGGTCGAAATCAATCGCAGGCTGATCATGGCATCCGCCAATGTGCGGGAACGGGTCATCTGAAATTGCCGGACGCGGCGGCGATCCTTCTCGCTGAGTGCCTCGAATTCATCTTTCAGTGGGTGGTGCGGTTGACCATCCAGAATCCGTGCCGGGTAGATCATGTTTCGCAGCGCGGAGAGGTTCGAAGGCCGAAACAGCCTAGCTTCGATAGGAGCGCCGGCGATTTCAGCGACGGCCTGGATTTCTTCCTCGGAGGGCGGTTCGGTGAAAGCGAATGCCAGAGCACCATTCTCGCCTGTCGTGGATGGCATGGCATGATATCGCACGGCTTGTGCCTCGGACCATCCATTAAGGGAATCCGGCGAGATATCTTCTGGAGTAATAATCTCAGGCTTGAGCCGCGAGAAGCGGGCCCAGATGTCGATAAACTGATCCTCGTCGATGAGCTGCATATCGAGCAGGGCCCGGGGTGCGGAGAGGCCCCTGTGTTTGCTGAGGATATCCTGCAACTCGGGACGGGATACATAACCCTCGTCCACAAGCAAATCCTCGACCGTGCGCGAGTATTCCTCGAGTTCCGCCGCGCCTGGAAAAACATGGTTCGTTTTGGTCCATGCGAGTGGTGCATTGAAGAGGCGGTGGCGCGTGTAGAGCCAAGCAGCGCGGAATGTCGCTCCCATGTTGATAAAATTCACGACAGGATAGCGAGGAATCGCAAAGAGGCCCTGCCGGAGACCATAGACATTGGACACGCAGGTCACCTTCTGGGCGACCCTGTAAACAAGAAGCGCGGTGCAGACGAGAACGATTCGCCAGAGAAGACTATCCGCCTCGAAGAGCGGCTTCACATAAATCCAATTTCGGAAGTCCGTGTGAAGAACGGCGAACTCAAAAAGCACATAGCCCATCACGCAATAGCCAGCGGCATTGATGCAATGGACTACCGGCGCGCGGCGATCGCGGAATAGAGTATAGCGGACCGCGGGAGAGCCCCACCAACCACCATGCTGCCAGCCTTGGAAGGCTGTGCCGACAATCCAACGCGCTTTTTGTTTCACAGCATCAATGAATCGCAGCGGGAAATTCTCACGAACGGCGACGCTCTCGGTGACTGTGCGCGTCGAGACGACATCGCCTTGGGCATTTCGCGTCACGATTTCGCGCTCCACCGGATGGTCGATGAACCCGGCGCGGAATCCTGCTCGGCAGAGTTCCAGACCCACCATGTAGTCCTCTGCAAGCTGACCCTCACGGAATGGGCCTGAGGCATTTTTTGAAGCTAAATAATCGAGCGACTTGCGGGAGAATGCTGTGCCGACACCGGCGGATGGCACCACACCACCAATTGCCTCACGCGAATACATGTCCTTCACATGCCACTCGGCGAACTCATCGAGATAGGAATTACCTACCCAGTAGCGCCAGGGATTGAGTTCCAGCGGAAAGACAGGAATCTGGCCCATGTCTAGGAGCGCGGGCACATAGTGGTTGTAAACCTTCAGCGTGAGCGGGTGCATGACATCCTCCGCGTCGTGAAGGGCGATGATCTCGTATTGGCGACGGCCAGGGATCTCCCGCGCTTTCATCACCTCAAAAAT
>JAPLTI010000113.1 GCA_026398285.1 Verrucomicrobiota bacterium | reverse complement strand
CAAGCCGCCCACGCCCTTCGGCGCATAGATCTTGTGTCCTGAAAAACTCACGAATTGCGCGCCCATGCCTTCCAGAACGAGAGGTAGCTTCCCGAATGCCTGAACGGCATCGATGTGGAGAAGGGTTTTCTTTTTTTGCGTGAGCGCTGCGATTTCCTCCACTGGAAAAAGCACACCGGTCTCGTTGTTTGCCCAAAGCAGGGAAACAATGGCCGTATCCGGACGAATCGAAGCCTCCAACTCCGCCATGTCGAGATGGCCGTCGGCATTTACCGGCAGCCAAGTGATCTCGTAACCGCGCCGGGCGAGGTATTCGCAAAGCTTGATCGTCGCGCTGTGCTCGACCGCGCTGGTGACGATGTGGCGTTTGTCGGGATCAAGCGCCAGTGCCGATTGGATAGCTGTATTGATCGACTCCGTGCCGCAGCTTGTAAAAAGAATCTCGCCACTCTGGCAGCCCGCGAGCGCCGCCACGCGATCCCTTGCCTCTGCGAGAGCCGCCGCCGCCTCGCGACCGAGACGGTAGGCGCTGGAGGGATTACCATATCCCCAGCGCAGCCAGGGTTCCATGGCATCGAAAACCTCGGGAGCCACTTGCGTCGTGGCATTGTTATCAAGATAGATCACTGAACTCATGTTTGATGATTTTGAAGTATCTTTTACGATCCGTCATTGCAACCCATGCGTGAACTGAATCGTGTCATCATTCCCGAGATTCTGGATTCCCTGAATCCAAGCGATCCCCGAGCCATTCGGAGCCGCAGGGATCTGCGGTGGATCGACCTTTACCTCGGCAATTCGAGATGGGTCGTGCGACAACTCAAAAAACAAACCCCTCCGCCAGCCCAGATCATCGAAATCGGCGCCGGCGAGGGCGACCTGTGCTGCAAAGTCCAAACCTCGCTCCCCTCCTCCACCGTGACCGGTCTCGACTTGATCCAACGCCCCACCAACCTACCGGTCAGCATCCAGTGGATCGGCGGGGATTTTTTTCAAACCCTCCCAAACATCGACGCGGATGCCTGCATCGGCAGCCTCATCCTGCACCATTTTTCCAACGAAGCGCTGCACGAACTCGGCGTGCGCCTACAATCATTCCGCAGCCTCACCTTCTGCGAACCCCTCCGCTCCCGCCTACCGCTTTTCCTCTCTAAGTTATCCTGCCCATTCCTGAGCGAAGTGACCCGCCACGACATGCCCGCAAGCATCCGCGCAGGCTTCCGCCCCGGCGAACTCCCAGCCCTCCTCGGCTTGGATTCCAAAAAATGGAGCGTCAGGGAATCCTCGCATTGGCGCGGGGCATTGAGACTCACGGCCTGGCGGCGTTGAAAAAAAGACGGCTACACTTTCTCAATGCCGAATCAGGCGATCTTATCCAACACCGCATGTTTGAACCACGCCGGGACTTGATGCGTCTTGAGTTCCAGCGTCCGCCCATCGGTGATTTCAGCCAGCCAAGTGTGAGCGCCTTCGGCGTTATTGGTTGAGTTATCGAAGATGTAAGCCCTGTTTGTGTGCCTGATCGCTTCAATTAGAAGCTCAAGCGATTTGTAATAGCGCGCAGTGATCTTTTCAGAAGGAACATCATGTCCGTTCATTGCCACCCGGTTCGCCACGCGAGATACATTGATCGTTGGGTCGTCCGTGGCCACATAATATAAGTAGGTGCGGTATCCCTTCTGCTGTGCCTGTTGGAGAAACGCGACTTTGCCGGGATGCGACATGACGGTTTCAAGGGTAAAAGTCTGCCCTGCTTGAAGAAGTTTCCGGCGAACAAAGTCCGTCAGCACACTCGCGAAGTAAGAGTTGACGACGCCGGAAGGGAAATAGAGTCGGCCTTCCGCAAAGCTCAGGCTTTTGGCTGCCTTGGAAAACCCTTCGCCCTGCAGAAATTTTGATCCTTTGAACGCATGCAGCACCTCCTGCTCCGATGCTTGAATACCGACACTCTGCAGATCCACAGAGCCCTCCTTTTTAATGCCGGCCTCGATTTCATCGGGGTTCAGATACACTCCCAGAAGAGACTTCGGCAGGTAGGACTTCAGCACGCTCTTCCCCGACCCGTTTGGTCCGGCAAACATTCGCAATCTGGGGGTCTCCCGGCTCACTTGATAGTGTAGATTGTGCCAGGTATCACGGCTGTGGATGGTTCGATCTGCTTCACCACTTCCTTCCGGCCATCCGGGTAGACCCGAACCACAAAAGCCCCTTCTGTCTGTAACACACTTTGGCCGGAGGCGAGGACGCTCTGGCGCGCGGCGGCAAAGGCCCGACCTGAGAGAGACGGGAACTCACTTTCCAGTTGTTGAATATCGTGGTCGGACATGGTCTCAGATTAATGAGTTTGGCACCTCAAATCAACCTCCCCTTCCAGTGGTTCATCGCGCCAGCATCACCGCCGGTGTGGAGATTTTGCCCCAATGGACACTCAGGGAATCGCAGGCGAAGAACTGGTTCTTTGATTATGATCCAAAATTTGAAAGTCATCCTGAAGAAGGAAAATCTGGAAAATCTTTTGCCGCTTTTCAGGAAGCACAAAGTCACGGATTCCTGCCTCGATAATTTGTGTGATCAATGCCTGATCGACATGGGTGTCGAGAAATTGGGTGATCGCAAGCGATTGCTGTCGGCATTTCTTCATGTTCCCGCCGAAGATTCGCCTGGAGGAACCTACTTGTTGGACATCGTCGGTGGCACGCTCCCGCATGACTCGCTTTTGGCAGGCGAGAATGTGGCCAGTTTTCGGATCGGCAAATTTCCCGTCATGTTGGAGGAGTGGCAAATGGTCAAAAAATGGGCTCTGGGCAACGGGTATGAACTCGAAAACGGCGAGGCCGAGGGATGTCACAGTCCCGTTGTGATGGTGAGTTGGTATGAGGCGCTGCGGTGGTGCAATGCCAAGAGCGAGTCGCTGAATCTTTCGCCTTGTTACAAGTTACGCGGCCAGACCTACCGCTCTGAAGATCTCAAGAAAGATTACTGGCCTGAATTGAGCTGGGACATGCAAGCCAATGGCTACAGGCTCCCCACCGAGGCCGAGTGGGAATGGGCTGCACGAAGCGGGATGTGCTGGATCGAGGATTCATTGGCTGCGAGGAAGAAATTAAATGTCTCTGCCCACCTGCAGAACGGGCTTGCCTCAGAGTTGCCCATTGATGCCACTGCCGCGACTGTGGATTTATTGGAAAATTACGAGAATCCACCGAATCTGTGGGAGTGGTGTTGGGATCTCGCCGAGGAGGACTCTGCTCTTTGCCATCGAATCCGTGGCGGCTGCTGGAATCAAACATTTCATCCTGGCCTGGAAAAACTCCGCATCAGTCGCATGCCCGAAAGCCGAATCGAGGTCGTGGGCTTCCGCCTTGCCAGAATGAGCGGCGGGTCCGTTTGAGGGAGCGCAGAACCGCCTCGCCGACTTGCTTGCCCCTTAAAAAAGCGACCTCAGTGAATCCTCGCATTGGCGCGGAGCACTGCGGGTCTTGCTCCCAAATATGTCAAGGTTTGGGACTACCCTTTTTCAATCTCCTTCCAGCTCCTGCCGAATTTCCGCCAGGGTCCGGCGCTCGCTTTGCAGGCTACGAATACGCTGCACCCGCACGGCCATTTCTGGGTCGAAGAGTTGATAGCCTGCCGCCGTCGTTTCTGCAGACTCCAGCAAGCCCTCCTTCATCCAGTGCCGCAGTGTGGCGTGGGTCTCTCCCGTTTTTTTGGCGAGATCACCGATCCGGAGCAAGCGGGATGAATCCTCCACTTTGGGTTCATCACCGCCGAGAGCCTGAAAGTAGATACCGAAAGACCGATCCACGCTGCGCGCGATGATTTTCAAGTAGTCCTCCCTGCTCCCGCCAAGCTGGGCTTTTTCCAGCGATTTCAAATACGGCACCCGATCCCGTTTGCGGATGAGCGCCGGGGGATACCCGTGTTGTAAAAGAATCAGATTCATGAGCAAACGCGCCGTCCGCCCATTGCCATCGATAAAGGGATGGATCGTAACCAACCGATAATGAGCCTCCGCAGCAAGTTCGACCGGATGGCTGCCCGCCATAGCAGTCAATTCCCCGAAAAACTCCGACATTAACCCCGGCACCTTCGCGGGATTTGGCAAAACAACCCTTGAGCCCGAAATTCGCACAGGTATCGACCTGTAACGACGGGCATTTGCGTCATCGATGCCATGCAAGATCATGGCATGCAGATCCAAGAGCGTGTGTTCCGTGAGGGAGTGAACCTGCGAGCGAGCGATTTCCACCACCTTCCGGAGAGCGCCCGCGTGGTTGGTCGCCTCCAGATGCTCGACTAAAGACTTCCCGCCAACAGTCAACCCCTTCTCCACCACCACCGCCGTCTCCAGACGCGTCAGCGTATTGCCCTCCAGCGCATTGCTGGTGTAGGTCAACTCAATCAAAAACCAACGCTCCAAATTCTCAAGCAACTCCGCTGGAAAAGGCCGAAATTCATCAAGCCGCTGCCTTTTCTCGGTGAGGAAATCGGTATCCATAGACTAAACCATAAACCATCACCTAATGGTTTCAATGCTTTTCAGAGTGACTGATTGATTTTCCCTCAAACGAGGGGGTCTTATGGAACTCAACTGCCTCGCCAGCACGGATTCATTGAGCAATTTTAAAAGAACAATATGAGGGGCTAATTCTTTCAAATAGAGCACCACGCCATGGGTTGTTTACCCCATTGAATGGCTTCTTTCATCACGCAAAATTGTGGGCCATGAAAAAACAATTTTGCCTATTGATGGCCTTCGCGGTCCCGGTTGTCTTCTCCAGTTGCAGCTTCAGCGTAAGAACACAAAGGTCAGCGCCTACCGAGCAGGTGAGGACAACCACTCAA
>JAPLTI010000194.1:8995-16662 GCA_026398285.1 Verrucomicrobiota bacterium | reverse complement strand
ATTAATTTATAGGTGAGAGAGGTTTGAATGCTGGCGGCACGGGGTCATAACCGCAACCGCCCCAAGGGTGACAACGCCCCATTCGACGAAGGCCGAGAAGCGTGCCACGGAGGGTTCCGTGATTCTGGAGGGCTGAAATGAAATACCGTGAACAGGACGGCTCGAACCGGCAACCGCAACCCGGACCGCAGATCACCTGCAGAAACGGAGAGACCACAAGCTGGTAGCAGCGGATCAGAGCGATGAGCAGGTGTTTCATTCGAGAGGCGGCAAAATAGAAAGTCGGCGGGCAAGAAGCAACCATTCCGCTTTTAATTGTTCAAAGGGGGCCTCGGCAGCGGCCGACTTGGCAACGATCACCACGAGAAATCCGGCAGGGATTTGGGAGATACAGGACTTGAGGATTTCCCGCAGACGGCGGCGCACCTTGTTGCGAACGACTGCACCACCGACGCGGCGGGAGGTGATGATGCCCACCTTCGCGGAGTCGGCTCCCCCGGTGCGGAGGAGACCGATGCGAATGAGGCGGGCTTGGGATGATTTCCCGTGCTCGCGAACCCGTGTGAAATCCCTGGTCTGACGGAGCCGGGCGGTTTTAGGAAAACGCTGGCCGGCTGGATCAGGCTTCGGTGTGTCTTGCGAAGTGGACCTCGACACCTTTTGGAAGCAGGCGTTTGCGGCCATGGCGGCGGCGGCGGTTCAGGATGGCCCGACCGGCTTTGGTCTTCATACGGGCGCGGAAACCGAACTGCTGCTTGCGCGTGCGCTTGGAAGGCTGATAAGTGCGTTTCATAATCTCAAAATTGGAGGTGAGATGCTACGGGCGAAAATCAAGGCGTCAACCCAAAAGATTTGCCACACACTCGATCTCGACATCGAAGTCGCCCGGAAGTTGTGCCCCGATCGTGGCGCGGGCTGGCGCGGACTCGCCGAAGTAGCGGGCATAGACCGCGTTCATCTCTTGGAAATTTTCCTTCGAGAGGTCGGAGAGATAGACTCGGGTGCTGACAACATTTTCAAATCCTGCCCCGGCGGCGACGAGCACCTTTTGGATATTCTCAAGGACAAGTTCGGTCTGGCGGGCGATCGATCCACGCTCGATTTTTCCTGTCGAGGGATCCCATGGAGTCATGCCCGAGACGAAGACGAATTTCCCCTCGGCCACCACGCCGAGCGAGTAGGGACCAAGGGCCGGCGGACCACCGGGAACATCGCGGAGTTGTTTTTTCATGGCGGGCATCTGAACGCATCGCCTGCGCCGAGACAAGTCTCGCATCGGAAAATCCGTCGTCAGCGAGGCTCGAAGCGGATAGCCTCACGCGATGGATTTTATAGAAACTCACGGCGCGGAGTTGCTGCGCACCTACCATCAGTGGACCGGACGCCGCCTGATCGAACCCTACGGAGATTCCCGCGATGAGGCGCGGATGCTTTTCGAAGCGACTTTCGCAGTGGTCTCATACGGAGCGGAGGGCGATCAGATTTTGAACTACGGCAACAAGACGGCGATGGATCTCTGGGAAATGGATTGGGACACGCTCAGACGCACGCCATCGCGACTCACGGCTGAGCCGATGCACCGTGACGAGCGTGCGGAATTCCTGCGGCGCGTCAGGGAGCGGGGATTTATCGACGACTACTCGGGCATTCGAATCTCGAGCAAAGGCCGCCGGTTTCGAATCGCCCAAGCCACGGTTTGGAATGTGACAGACGCCGATGGCAAATACGCCGGACAAGCGGCGACCTTTTCAAAGTGGGAATTTTTAAGCCAAGAGGAGGCCAACTCATGAGCGGCGTGATCGTTCGTCCGCGTTCGCGGATTTTGCATGGGCATGACTGGGTCTATGCCAGCGAGATTCAAAAATCCTTCGGAGCACCAGCGGACGGGGATGTCGTTTCCATCAAGGACGGCCGTGACCACCTTCTCGGTGTTGGCATTTACAACTCCCGCTCGCAAATCGTCGTGAGGCGATTCTCGCGGCGGAGGCAGGATCTGGATGCGGATTTTTTCCGCCGCCGCATCGAGCAGGCCTTGGAATACCGCCAGCGCGCAGGCTGCCGCAGTGATCTGGGGCGCCTTGTCTGGAGTGAAAGCGATGGACTCCCTGGCGTCATTGCCGACCGGTATGCAAATGTCGTGGTGCTCCAAACACTCACTGCAGGCATGGATCGGCACAAGGAAACCATTGCCGCCATCCTCATGGAGAAAACAGGCGCTGCATGTGTCATCGAGCGGAACGATGCCCCCGTGCGCACTGCCGAAGGCTTGCCGCCGGTCACAGGGATTTTGGCCGGAGAAAATCCCGGTGAGGTCGAAGTCGAGACCTCGGGCGTGCGGTTCCTTGTCGACCCCCTCGGCGGCCACAAAACCGGTCTTTACCTCGACCAACTCCAATCCTACGGCATCGTGGCGGCGCTTTCCCGAGGGCTAACCGTGCTGGACTGCTTTTCCAACCAAAGCGGCTTCGCCCTCGCCTGCGCGAAGGCGGGAGCAAGTCATGTCACCGCAGTGGAATCCGGCACCGAAAGCTCGGCGCGCCTCCGCGACAATGCGGCTCGCAACGGACTGCCTGTGGAAACCAGACAATCGGATGTTTTTGATTTCCTCCGCCGCCCCGACAAGCCCGAATACGACCTCATCATCCTCGACCCGCCCTCCTTCACCAAAGCGCGGGGGAAGATTGCCGAGGCCCTGCGCGGCTACCGCGACCTTCACGCACGGGCGGCCACATTGCTTTCAAAAAACGGCCTGCTCGTCTCGTTCTCCTGCTCGCACCATGTCGCGTCCCATGAGTTTGAGGGAGCAATCGCGGAGGGACTTCACGACGCGAAACGCAACATGAGACTCATCCGCCGCATCGGCCAACCACTCGACCACCCAGTGGTTTTGGGGTTGCCGGAAACTGAATACCTCAAAGGCGTCGTGCTTCAGTCCATGCCCGGCAGGTGACCCCTCTGCGTGCGGTGCTCCAACGCGGTTGTTTGCTTCCAACGCAAATGCTCTTCGATCGCGCGGGTGATGTATCTTTTTGCATGACCCACCGCCTCGGAGAGCGACAATCCGGCTGAGAGAAAAGTCGCTATCGCCGCTGAAAAAGTGCAGCCCGTTCCGTGTGCGTCGATCTTGCGGCGGAAAGGCGCTTCGAATGTTTCAAACCCATCCCGCGTCGCCAGAATATCCGTTGCCATCTTCTCGCGAAGATGCCCGCCCTTGAGCAAAAAGGCGCAACCATGCCGGGCGACGAGCCATTCGCCTGCGGCCTTGATTTCATCGAGATCGCGGCATGGCATGCCCGAGAGAATCCGCAACTCGTCGAGATTCGGAGTCACCAAAGTCGCCATAGGAAAAATCAAATCCCGGTAGGCTTTTACAGCCGAGGCCTTCAGCAAGGGATCGCCACTCGATGCGACCATGACGGGATCAACTACAACCGGCACCCGCTTTTTGCAGGCAACCAAAGCGGACGCCACCGCACGGATGATCGGCGTGGAAAACAACATGCCAGTCTTCACCGCCGCCACGGGAAACGCTTCAAAACTCAACCGAATCTGCGCCGCGACAATATCCGGACGCACAGGCTGAATCGCCTCCACCCGCCCCGGCACCTCGGCCACAACGCAGGTGATAGCCGTTTGCGCATACCCCCCAAGGGCCGTGATCGTCTTGAGATCAGCCTGCGCACCCGCTCCGCAGGAATTATCAGATCCGGCAATTGTCAAAACAACAGGTGGATTTTTCATAGATTCAAAGGCAAACGATTTTCATTTTCACGAGCCGGTTCGACCAAAAATTTGGACGATCGTCCAAATTTTTGGTCGGCCTTACGGGATGAGAGGGGCGAAGATATTGATAAGGTCTTTAGCTGTGTCGATGGCTTTCGTGGGGACGGCGTCGAGGGCCTTGTCGGCTTTGTTGATCAAGACGGCGCCGGCGAGGCAGGCGGCGAGGCGCGGAGAGAGGTTTTCCTTGGGGTCGGACAATGTGCCTGAGAGTTGGACGGGGGACCAATACCAGCCATTGCGTGTGGCGGCGAAGAGCGTTTCTCGCGCGCCGGGCAGCAATTTCAGGGTGTTCGGATCGAGGCCCAACTCGAGTTGTCCGGAGAGTTCGCCGCCGTGAGCAACGCTCGCGCTGCCTTCGATGCGTGCAAGGCCACTAGATTCGACAACGAGATTTGTGAGCTTGAGGTTTCCGGCCGACCATTCGAAATCGGTGCTGAGTTTTTGAAGTTGCGGACGACTCCAGGCGGGGTCGCGGAGGAACGAAGCTACATTTTCCAAGAAAGGCAGATCCTGGAGATGCGCGCCTGTGAAGCTGATTTTGCCGCGCCAGATGCCTTGGGCATCCAAGGTTGCCTGGCCTTGGCTCGTGCCATCGAGATGTTTCACCAATGCGGGAAAGGGAAGGCTCTCGACGGGCACGCCATCCCAATTAAGGGTCAAACGCGCATTCGGACCGGTATTTCCAGAGGCCACGAGCGAACCGGCGCTGGAGAGAAAAAAACGGGCATCGTCGAAATAGAAGACACCTTCGCGCTCGCGGATGCGGCCCTGCGCATGCGCGAGGGGCGGCAGGCCTGGAATGGAAACCGAACCACCGCGCGACTCGATGTCGTAACCTCCGGAAACGCGCTGAATCACGAGACTCTGGCCGGTGCTTTGAATTTCTCCGAAACGGAAATCGGCCTTGCGCACATCGAATCTTCCGAGTTCAAACCGCGAGGGGAGCCAGGATGCGAGGCGGGAATGGGATTTTTCCGCTGACGCACTGGCAGGCGCAGGCGGGGCGGTTTCGGTCCTTGATTTAAAAGTGGCCGAGAGATTTTGAATGTCGATGTGTTCGATTTCCCAAGCACCGGAGAGCAAGGCGCGCCAATTCCACTCGGCGCGCAACACTTTAGCCTCCAAGCGCTCCAGCGCGGCCGACTCGCCGCCAATGAGGGTCAACCCCTCGCTCAATGCGGAGTCGCCCTCCCACCGCAAGGGGTCCAAACTGGCCTCCAATTTGAAAGCCTGACTGGCGCGGGATGCCAGAAAACGGGCGAAGTCGGGGCTGTGGATGAAACGGCTGATCTGAATCGCGAGAAAAGCCAAGGCGCATGCGAGTGAAGCGCATACAAAGAGGATGACAAGGAGTCTCCTGCGCGAGTTCGAAGAAGGCTTGGCGCCGCGCACGGCAAAAAAACTAACTAAACGACAACTTGGTGACGCCGGAAGCCGAGGCCGCGTTGAGCACATCCATGACACGCTCGTGCGTCGTCATAGGATCGGGCCGGAGAATCACGGGATCCTTGTCACCGAACTTTGCAATCGTCTCTTTGAGCCAATTCCTAAGCTCAGGGAGCTCCCGACTCTGCGGAGAGTCATAGATTTTGTTATTCATCTGGACTTTTCCGTCGGGCAGGATGTCGATGATGATCGGGGTCGATGGCACGCCTCCGGCTGCACCGGCGGAGCGCCCGCTAGGAAGACTGATATTTAACTCCTTTTCAATAACTTGAGATCCCGCTGAAGCCATGAAGAACAGCAACAGCACGAATACCACATCGACCATCGGGGCGATTTGAAAGCCCGGATCTCCATCTTCGGATACACCACCTCCACCCATGGCTTAGAACTGCCCTCCGGTTGAAAGATTCTGGATGTTTTGCATGTCGTTTAGCATATGAGGAGTTTTTAGGAAGCTGCTGGCGCGTTAGCGTCTTTGTCCACGACCGAGAAAGTTACATTGCCCACGCCGGATTGTCCAACGGCCTCAAGAATCTTGCGAACATAGTCATAACGGACTTCTCGGTCGGCGCGGATGAGAACGCGAACCATCGGGTTGGCAGTGACCTTATTTTGAAGGATGGGAACGATTTCAGCCGGCATGGTATAATCTTTTTGATCCACCTCGATGGCTGTCATGCCATTCATTGCTGTGTAGGTCACATTGATGATAACCTGTCCGGGATTGTCCTTGGCCTCTTTGGCCTCTTTGGCGATGGGGAGGTTGATTTCCTTGTTCGACTGCAGCACTTCCGTCGAGCTGATGGACATGAAGAACACGAGCAAGACCAGAAGAATATCAATCATGGGAGCGATCTGGAACTCCGGATCGGGCTCGTGCTCTGGCTTGCGGACGAGTTTTTTCTTGCCGCGGGGATTGGCTGCGTCGGACATTTTTTTAGAGATTATGTTCCCCAATCAATAGGCGATCCGCAATGAGGGCAAGGGGTTTCTCCAACAGAAATGCCACCATTGCAAACCGGGCAGTTCGCTTCGGCGGCTGCCGCGATATTTTGCGATGCGCCGGAAGCAGCCGCTTGGGGCGTGAAGGATCCATCCGCGCCATCGCCAATGATGATTCCATGCAACTCCTCGTATGGCACATCAACCATAAGATGCTGGAGTTTGTCATCCGAGAGTCCAACCATGATGGTGGCCAGATTGCGGAAGTAGTAATAGAAAATAAACGCTGGGATGGCGATGAAGAGACCACTGGCCGTCGCCATGAGCACCTCACCGATTCGAAGGGCGAGACCGCGAGGGTCGGCCACACCGGACGAACCGAGAACGGCGAACGCGCCCATCATACCAATAACCGTTCCGAGCAACCCGATCATTGGAGCGATAACTCCAATAACCGAAATGTAGCTGATTTTTGTTTTAATCGGCTGGGACTGGCGCAGTCCATACTCGATAAGGGCGCCTTGCACGGCATCTTGGCCGCGACCCAGGCGCTCGAGGGCGCCTTGCAGAACCTTGGCCACGTAAGCTTTGTTCGCTTTGCAGGTTTCCCAAGCCTCTTGGTAATTTCCAGCCTCGACAGTAGATTTCAAAGATTCCATGAGGGCCTTGGGTGCAAGATTTTCTCCGCGCAAGGTCATGAAGAGCTGGATCGTGAATGTGACCAAGATCATCGATGTGCCCAAAATACAAAGCCAGATCATCACGATCAGCGGTCCACCATGGAGGATCGTCTCGATGATGCTCATTTGATCTGGCGGCTTGTCTGAGGCGTGGGTCAGAGAGCCGGATGCCAGCAGGAGGAAAACTGGGAGGATGCGATGGATGACTGAGTTTGTTTTTTGCATGGTTTTAGGCGGAGTTGGGAAAATTAGGGAACGATCACTTTTTCTTTCTGGAGAGCCTCGGCGCGGGTTGCGGCGCGTGCTGCGGAAGAGGGATCGTTTTTGAAAATGGTTGTGACAAGAAGATAATTTCCGAGGGCCTCGGATTTTTCATCGGCGCCTTCTTGGATTTCTCCCATGAGGCAGAGGGCTTGGCTCATGGCGACGGCGTCGGCTCCGGCCGGGAGCTTCGTCTGCTTGGCGGCTTCCACAATAGGAGTGAGCTTGGCGCGGGCTGTGACGAGGTCTTTTCTGGCGATGGCGAGGCGGGCGAGGAGAAGCTCGGAGGAGGAGCCGGCGCCGGGGTAGAGTTTTTGGAAATTCCTAAAGGCGGTGTCGGCATCGGCTGCGCGTCCTTGGGCGATATACAACTCGGGAAGCAGGGAGCTGGCACGCTCGGCCCACGGCGTGGGGAGTCCGCTGAACTTCTGCGCGAGCGGCTCAAGCTTGGCCAGCGCACCGGCGGCGTTGCCCGCACGCCAGAGTTCATTGGCGGCGTCGAAGTCGGCAGGTGCTGCTTATTCCACAGACTGGACAGTCGCCATTTGAACGGCG
>JAPLTI010000194.1:0-8963 GCA_026398285.1 Verrucomicrobiota bacterium | reverse complement strand
GCCCGATCTTGATGCGGATGGCATCGGCCTTGACTCCTGTGATCTCGCCTTCGCGCCGCTGGCCGTCTTTTTGAACGACGACATCCTGCGCGTTTATTGCGGACAGTGAGGTCGCAAAGAGAGCTGCTGCCATGAACCAGAAACGGGGGATGCTTGCTTTCATCGGGGTGACTCTCTAATACCTTCCGGCTCGTTAATCAACATTTTCATCAAATTTTATGATTCAGATTCTCAGAAAAAATCAGCGAGTCCTGGTGCTGGTGGTGGCCGTTTTGACAATTGTGGCCTTTATTTTCCTCTACAACACGACGCAGCTTGACGAGTTAGCCACCATCAAAAACCCGACGATTTACGGAAAGTCCCTGACACCCCTTGCGATCGACCGCCAGGTCAAAAACTACCAACTCACCCTCGCGCTCGGGCAGTTCGAGCTTCTGCAAAAACTCGGAGGAACCTCTCAAGATCAGGATCGGGCGCTGACCGAGTTCGTCTGGAACCTCCTCGTTCTTCAGCACCAGTCCCGCGAACTCGGTGTCGAACCCACGGACGACCAAGTTGCCAACCGGATCAAGCAGGTCCCGATCTTCCAGGCGGCCGGACAATTCGACCCCCTGAAATATGGACAGTTTGTGAGCGAGCAACTCGCGCCGCGTGGATTCACCGAGCGCCAACTCGAGGATGTGATCCGCGACTCGCTGCGCCTTGAAGCCCTCAGCAAAATCGTCGAGGCACCCGCAGCCATCAGCGAAGGTGAGATGCAAGCCACGGCCCGCGCCTTCCAACCCGTCACGGCGGGCTTCGTGAAGTTTGAGCGGACGCAGGAGACCGACAAAATCCAGATCAGCCCGGAGGAGGTCGCCTCCATCCACCAACAGAATCAGGCCGCTTTCATGGCGGAGGAAACCCGCGAGGCACGCTGCGTGGTTTTTGAGCTTCCCGCCGATTCGAAAATCGAAGGAAAAGAGAAGGTGGACGCCCTTCAGAAGCTGGCCAACACAGCCAGCGAACTCACCGATTCCCTCGCACAGGCCGGAGCATCGCTCGATCAACTCGCCGCAAAAGCCGGCGCAAAAATCATCAAGCTCACGGCTTTCGACCGCACCGGCAATCCCGCCCAAACCGCAGCCAGCCTCAATTCGGAAGCCATAGCCGACCTCGCTCCCGCCGCGTTTCTGGTTCCGAAGGTAGGCTCGACGAGTGATGTCATTCAGTCAGGCGATGCCTTCTACATTATCGAAGTCACCGCCGTGAATCCGACCCGCCCGCTCACGCTCGACGAGGCCCGCCCGCAGATCGAGGCTCAACTGCGCGCGCAGAAGGCCCAGCAGATTTTCACCGCCGACGCGACATCCGCAGCGAATGCCCTTCGCGCCGCTGTGGCCGGGGGAAAATCCTTCGCCGAGGCCGCCGAAGCCCAGAAGTTGAAAGTCGAGGAAATCAAAAATGTCGTAGCCGCCGCCGAATCGACATCTCCCGAAAACCAAGCCATCGCGGGCTCCACACTCCTGCTCAAGGAGGGTGAGATTTCAAACCTCGAAGGCGCACCCTGGGGTGCTTTTGTCGCTCAACTTCAAACCCGTGCTCCAGTAGATCAAATGGCCTTTGGCGCGCGGGAGACACAGATTCGCGAGAGCCTGCTTCGCAACAAACGCGACCTTCTCTTCATGGAGTGGCTGCGTGTAAGCCGTGAAGCCGCGCGCATCACGATGCCACCGGGCCGCCAAGGCTGATGGATCAAAAGATCGAGGAGATTTTCGACGATGCCACGGGCGATATAGCCGTTGGCGATCTGGAGGCGGCGATCGAAAAATACCGTCGTTGTGTCGAGATGGATCCCGATTTTTTCGAAGGCTGGCACGCACTTGGCATGTCACTCATGAAAAACGGCCGCAACTCCGAGGCCGTCGAAGCCGGGCTGCAAGCCGTAAAGCTGCGTCCGCAAGACATGCTCGCTTGGTCTAGCCTCTCGCTCTTCCATGTCCGCAATAACCAGATCAAGGAGGCCGAGGCCGCAGGCGGCAAGGCGCGCATTCTCTCCTGGGGCGGAAAAATCAAAACCGATTCCTGACACACCATGCCGAACACATTCTTCATCACCACCGCTATCGACTATACTAATGGCGCGCCGCACATCGGCCATGCCTATGAGAAAGTCCTCGCCGACGCCATCGCCCGCCACCAACGCCTCGCCGGACGCGATGTTTTCTTCCTCACAGGCGTGGACCAGCACGGACAGAAGGTGCAGCAATCCGCCCAAAAGCGCGGAGTCGATCCGGCCGAGTTTGTTGCCGAAATCACCAGCCTCTTCGTGGAACTCTGGAAAAAACTCGACCTCAGCCACGACGCCTGGGCCGCCACCGTGGAGAATCTCCACAAATCCTGCGTGCAAGGCATGCTCCAGCGACTCTGGGATGAAGGCCAATTTTACAAAGCTACCCAGAGCGGCTACTACAGCGTGCGCCAGGAGCAATTCCTCACCGAAAAAGAACGCGGACCCGACGGCGAGTTCGGCCCCGAATGGGGCGAGGTCGTCGAGATCGAGGAGGAGAACTACTACTTCAAACTCGCCGAGCACCGCGACTGGCTCCTCCATCTCATCGACTCCCGCACACAAGCGGGGAATCCTCTCGTCGTCCCCGATTTCCGCGTCGCCGAGCTTCGAAACGCCGTAGAGAAACTCACCGGCGACCTTTGTATTTCACGCCCGAAATCCCGCCTCACTTGGGGCATCGAGCTTCCCTTCGATCCCGCCTTTGTGACCTATGTCTGGTTCGACGCACTCTCGAACTACATCAGCTTTGCCGGCTACGACGCCCAGCCTGGAGCCGATCTCAGCCTTTTCAAATCCCGCTGGCCCGCCCTGCATGTCATCGGTAAGGACATTCTCATCCCGCCCCATGGCATCTACTGGATGATCATGCTTCGCGCTCTCGGCTTCACCAATGCCGAGATGCCCACGCTTCTCGTCCACGGTTGGTGGAACATCTCCGGCGCCAAGATGAGCAAAAGCCTCGGAAATAGCATCGATCCCGAAGTCCTCGTGGCCCGCTACGGGCAAGCCGCCGTGCGGTATTATCTACTCAGCGACATCTCCACCGGTCGCGATGCCGATTTCAGCATCGAACGCCTCGAACAGCGCTACAATGCCGAGCTCGCCAACAGCCTCGGCAACCTCCTGAACCGCACCCTCAGCATGGCCAAGCGCTACCGCAGCGGCATCCTGCGCCGCATGGAGTCCCCGCTCGCCGCCTTCGTTCAGGAAAAAACCACCGCCTACGATGCGGCTATGAAATCCTACCAAGTCCAAGCCGCCATCGAGGCCGCGATGGAGATCGTTACCCGTTGCAATGCCTATGTGGAGGAAACCGCCCCGTGGAAACTCGCCAAAGACCCCGCCCAATCCGATAAACTCGACGAGGTCCTCTACACGCTCTCCGAGTCCCTGCGCATCATCTCGATCCTCATGTCACCGATCATCCCCCGGGAAGCGGATGCCATACGCGCCCAACTCAACTGGCAGGTCGAAGCCTCCCTCGCAGCCACCCAATGGGGTGCGCTCCCAGAGGGCCACCAACTCGGCGAACCCGTCCCGCTGTTCCCGCGCATCGAAACGCAGGAGTAGAGCGACTCTGCCGGAAATAATCATTTCATCAACTCCATTAACTATTCAAGTGTCCAAGCTAGACCGGTGCAATTGGGGTGAAACGGTGTCCAAGATTTTTTCAAAAACAGGGACTTGACGAGTGTGGTATTTTGCTACCACACCAACGAAAGCATTCCTATGTTTAACGAAACCATCAAATCTCTTCGAATTCAGAAAAGATTAACTTTGCGCGACTTCTGTGCACAAAACGGCCTCGATCCCAGCAATTGGAGCAAGGTCGAACGCGGGGTGAATCCGCCTCCTGGTGACATCACTCTTCTGGAGCGGTTAGCGGATTTCTTTGGGCTCGCTGGCACGAAAAAACTGTCTTTCATGGATGAAGCTGCTCTTCAAAGACGCGAAATTCCTGCTGATGTAGCCGATCACGCAATCCTTCAAAGGGCGCTTCCCGCCTTCTTTCGTGCGGCCCGGGGTCACGAACTCAGCGAGAAGGAACTGAAGAGCCTTGCTAAGGACATCAAGCAACTCCACACCGCCGACGCCCCGTAACCCATCCCGCCCATGGAACATGTTTGGGACAAAATCGAAGAACTACGAGGCGATTTCGAAATCTTAGAAGAAGATCGCACGCCTATTGATGTTTTTACTTTTTTTGAAATCGATATCGGTCTGGACGCCATTCCATTTGACGACTTGGCGGCGAAGTATCGAGTGGATGCGGCCATCAAGGTCGATTTCAGCGGCATCTATCTGGATGCCGAGCAATACGTGTTGATGGAAAGAGGCCCGGAATGGAAACTCAACCGATTGCGCTTCACGGTGGCACATGAGCTCGCCCACTACTTTCTTCATCGGGATCTTCCGCAGGAATCCGATTTCAAATCCCTACACGATTTCGCGCGTTGGACGGCAAACAATCACGGCCGCAAATATACTGTGGAGCAGGAAGCAAATGAGTTTGCCGGGCGTCTCCTTGTTCCGGAAACACGGCTCGCGGCACTGTTTGACGAGTTTGCACCAGAGGCCGAACGATTGGTTCCAAATTTCATGACAAGCGGCCCGCTACGCGACAAATTCGCAGAAAAAATTGCACCTCGCTTTGGCGTGAACTCACAAGTCATCGCCGTCCGTCTTGATCGCGACGGATTATGGACAGCCTCTTAAGTTGGATTCAAAGCAGGACGGCTGGCTGGTGAATCCAACTCGCGAGGAGCGGTAACTCAAACCTACGCCGCCTTCTCGCGGCGTTTTTCAAGCCAGGCTTTGAAGAATTCCCACGCGATCGGCAGGACTGAAACCACGATGATTCCGAGGATCACGAGCTTCATGTTTTTCTGCACGATTTCGAGGCCGCCGAAGTAGTAGCCGCCGCCGAGGAAGATTCCGATCCAGAGGACCGCACCGGTCACGTTATAGAAGGCAAATTTGGAGTAGGTCATCGAGCCGACGCCGGCCACAAAGGGCGCGAAGGTGCGAACGATGGGAACGAAGCGGGCCAGAATGATGGCGCGTCCACCGTATTTTTCGTAGAAGGCGTGCGCTTTCATGAGGTGGGCCTTGTTGAGAAAGCGGTTCGACTCGTAGTGAAAGACCTTTGGTCCCAGCCATTTTCCGATCGCGTAGTTCACGCCATCGCCGACGATGGCAGCCACCAACAGCAGGGGGGTGATGATTTTCCAATCGATGAGACCTTTGCCAGCAAGGGCTCCCACGGCGAAAAGTAGGGAATCACCGGGCAAAAAAGGCGTCACGATGAGGCCAGTCTCACAGAAAATGATGGCGAAAAGCAGGGCGTAAATCCACACATCGTAGTTTTTGATAAACCACTCGAGGTGCTTTTCGGCGTTCAGGAAAAAATCAATAAACTCACTCATCGCGGTGTTATGCTCGGCGGTCTGGGGCAAGGCAAATGAAATCGCCCAGCATTATTACTTGCGGGTCGCATTCCGGCTTGCGCGCATTTGCAGCATTTCCACCAGCAAGGCGAATCCCATGGGCAGGTAGAGGAATTCCTTTTCCACATGCTTGTGCAGACCTTCAAGAATCAAGGTCATTCCGATGCAGACCAGAAAAGAGAGTGCCAAGATTTTTAGAGCGGCATGGCGGACGACGAACTCCCCGATGGGTTTGGCAAAAGCCAGCACGACTCCAAATGAACCCAACACTGCTATGATGATCAGCTGCATGCTGGATGTGAGACCCACAGCCGTGATCACCGAATCAATCGAGAAAACCGCATCCAGAAGCACGATCTGAAGAATGGCCGAGGCGAAGGTTGCCGTCACAGCACCGCCAACGCCCGTGCCACCTTGCGGTGTGGGATGTTCCACGCAGTGGTGGATTTCCTTCACCGCCTTCCATGTGAGAAACAGACCGCCGCTGAGCAGGATGAGATCTTTTACCGAGAGGTTGAACCCAAAAAGCGAGGTCACCGGATTGCTCATACTGATAAGCAGACTCGCTCCACAAAGGGCTGCGAGACGCATGGCCAGTGCCAGAAACAACCCAATCATCCGCGCCTTGTCCCTGAGCGACGGATCGATACGCCCCACGGCTAGCGTGATGACCAGGATGTTGTCGATGCCCAGCACCAGCTCGAGCCCGACCAGGAGAGCGAGAGTCGCCCATGCGCTGGGACTTTGAATCCAGCCAGCCGACCAATCCACGACGGCGGCCGCATTTGCGGGATCAGCCGCAGAGACGAAGACTGAGAAGCCAAAGAAAACAGTCAAAAAGACAAAGAGATTTTTCATTCATTGGACAATTACCAAGAAAGCTCAACTCGAGGGGAGCGAAAACCGGCGCGGGGTTCCCTTACTCAAACCGGAGCGCTCTGGCGGGCGGAATGAGCGAGGCGCGGCGAGCGGGGAGCCACGCAGCGAAGACGGCAGCCGGGATGATCCAGAGCGGAGTCGAGAGGAGGACGCCGAGCGGGTAGCGGAGTTCGATGGTCCAACCGAAGAAGGCTTTATTGATGACCCAAGTGAGCACCATGGCCATGGAAGCGCCACAGAGAAGTCCCACGACGGCGGAGAGCAGACCGATCATGGCCGCTTCGGAAAGGATCAAACCACGCACTTGGCCGCAGGAGGCGCCTTGGGAACGAAGGATGCCGATTTCGCGCTCGCGCTCCACAACGAGTGTGGTGAGCGAGAGCAGGACGCCCGCGATCGCCACGACCACAGCGATCGCCCGCAGGACGGAAGTGACGGCGAAGGTCTGGTCGAAAATTTCCATGACGCGGCGGCGCAGGTCGGAATTTGTATAGATCGAAAACTCGCCCGCACGCCCGAAGGCTGCTCGAAAATCCTCGGCGAATGCGGCTGCGTTGGCGGGATCACGCAAGCTGATCGAAAGCGAGTGAAGGCGTTCATCGCTCCAGAATTGGCGGAAGTTCGGTCGATCGATCATCACCAGCCCGCTATCTCGCGTGAAATCCTTGATCACTCCAACAACCCGAAATGCAGCCGGCCCCTTGGGTGAGGAAAACTCCAGAACATCCCCGGGCTTTGTGCCATGGCGATTCGCAAAGCTCTCCGAGACGGCGACCATGCCCGGAATTCGCCGCGCGCGCTGCCCTCGATGATCGCGAGATTGGCACTCTTTTCGCCCCAAGGCACCGGCATTTCACGGAAGGTGGCGAGTTCCTTCAAGCGGGGATCGCGGTGCACCCATTCGACAGCGGCGGATGGCAGGAAACTCTGGAGACCTGCAATTTCATTGGCGGCGGGGGCGATAAAAAGATCGGCAACGAGAGTGTTGCCAAGCCAAGAGGTCACGCTGGCCCGGAACGAGTGGATCATCACGGAAACGCTCACCGTCATGGCGACAGCCACAGCAAGGGCAGCGATGGTAACGGCATTGCGATGCAGGGAGCGCCCGAGGTGCTGGGCGGCGAGACGGACCATCCATCCCGGCCCGTGAACGACGCGGACAAAGGAATTCACCACCGCTGGGACGAGAAGCGAAAAACCAGCTATCAGGAAAGCCACCGAGGCGAACCCGAGAAATTTTCCACCGCCATGGAGCGCGCCCCAAGAGAGCCCTGCCGAGTGGAGAAGACAGGCGGCGCCCCACATTCCCCAGTGGCGGGATTCATGCGAGAACGAGTCGCCCTGTGAGCCCGGGCGAATCACGAGAGCAGGGTCGCAGGCCGCCGCTTCCGATGCCGGACGCCAAGCGGCGATGAGCGAGGCTCCGAGGCCGGCGGCAAAGGCCAGCAGCACTTGACCAGGAGTGAGAACAGGACGCTCAATCGTCACCAGTGCATAAAGGGAGGAAACCGTCTGGCTCACAGGCGCCGCCAGGAGAGCAGCCAACGGGCCCGCCAGCGCGAGGCCGAGCAGCGTTCCCAGAAATCCGCAGCAGAGGCCTTCTCCGAGAAAAAGCGCCATCACTTCGAGCTTGGTGGCCCCGTTTGCGCGAAGGATCCCGATTTCATGCCGCCTGCGGACGACGGCCGCCGAGAGGCTGTTGTAGATGAGATAAACTCCCACGACCATCGAGACGAGGCTCAGAGCAGTCAGGTTGAGCTGGAAGGCAGCCAGCATGAGCTCGGTCTCCGCACCCCGCCTGGCTGGAGGACCGATGAGCGCATCCGGAGGAGCAATTTTTCTGAGCGCTTCCATGACGGAATCCAGCGCGAGGGGATCCTCGACGCGAATCTGGATCGATGTGAGGCGTCCTCCCAAATCGAGCAACTGCTGCGCCCAGCCGATATCCATCGCAGCGATGCGGGGATCGGATGCCACGGCCGCATCGTCTGTCTTCAGATCAAATCCATGTCGCAAGGTCACGGAGCGACCGGCGGCCAGAACACGGAATTCCTCAGGCAGTTCACGACCAGGAGGCAGTGCAATGACATCCGGCTCCCTCAGCCACATTTCCAAATCGAGCGGGGCGCCAGCCGGATCGATGAGTTCAAAGACCCTCAAGTTGGAGCCGGTGAAAGGGTCCACTCCGAGAATGCGCAAGTAATCGCCGGGGCGCTGCGGCAATGTGGCGATGCCCTCGACAAGCGGCGTGGCCGAACTGACGCCGGGAGTCTTAACAACGAGCGGAAAAATCTCTTCAGGCAGATCGCCCCGGATTTCCAGATTCGCGCGACCTGCAACGAGGCCAACGGCATTTTGAAAACTCGCCAGAGCCCCTCGATTTGCCATCTGAATCGACAGGAAAACCGCGACGCCAATGGCTATGCCGAGGATGTTGAGAAGCGGCAGAAGGGGGTGTGCGGCCCATGGACGGACAATCTGCCTCCAGAAAAGAGCCGCAAATCGGGGAGTCATTCGGGATTCTTCACGGCAGCCCGGTGCAGGGCTTCTTGAAGATTCTTGATGGCCGGCGTGGAAGTGATTTT
>JAPLTI010000304.1 GCA_026398285.1 Verrucomicrobiota bacterium | reverse complement strand
CGATTTTCCCCGGGGCTTTGGCAAAGTTTTTTTCGGATTTTTTGAAAACCCGGCGGCACTCAAGCCTTGAGAACGAAGCGGTATCTTGGGCTGCCGTGTTCGAGACGGTCGATGGCGGCGTTGACATCCGAGAGTGCGAATTCCTCAACGAGTGGTGCGATCTGATGGCGGGCACAGAATTCGAGCATGCGGACGACGGTGGCAGGACTGCCGAGCGGGGAACCCGAGAAGGAGCGCTGGCCCATGATGAGCGGGAAGGCTGCCAGCGCGACAGGCTCGGGAATGGCTCCGACTGTGTGGAGGCGGCCTTTGGGCGCGAGTGCGGAGATGTAGCCCATCCAATCTAGCGGGACAGCGACTGTGCTGATGATGAAATCGAAGCGGTTGGCTTCGGATTTCATCGCCTCTGCATCGCGGGAATTCACAATGCGGTGGGCACCGAGTTTTTTGAGTTCCTCGGTTTTGTCGGTGGACGAAGTGAAGGCGGTGACTTCGCAGCCCCATTTATTAAGAAATTGCACTGCGAGATGACCGAGACCTCCGATACCAATGACTCCAACGCGGTCTGTGGGCCGGACTCCGAATTCGACGATGGGGCTGAAGACTGTGATGCCTCCGCAGAAGAGCGGACCGGCGCTGACTGAGGAAAGGGCTTCGGGAAGTTTTGTGGCCCAAGCCCAATGGGAGCGGACGAGATCGGCGAAGCCACCGTGGCGCCCGACGATAGTCCCCTCGCCTGTGGCACAGAGGTTGTGGTCGCCGCCCATGCATTGTGGACAGGTCATGCAGCTTTCGGAAAACCAGCCGAGGCCGACGCGGTCGCCGGGGACAAGATTTTTAACCATCGAACCAACGGCCTCCACACGACCAACCACTTCGTGTCCAGGAACGAGCGGGTAGGAGGAGAAGCCCCACTCGTTGCGGAGCATGCTGAGATCCGAGTGGCAGATGCCGCAATATTCGACGCGGATGTCGACAAGCTCGGGGCCGATGGGAGGGAGTTCGTAGGTGAAGGGTTCGAGCGGTGATGCGGGGGATTGCGCGGCGTAGGCGTGGACAGTGGGCATGGCGGGATTATTGAGTGTTGGTTTATCGGATGATGCCGCGCTGGCTCGATTCCACAAAAGCAAGGAGTCGAGCGATGACATCAGGACCGGAAAAGTCGGAAGCGATTTTTTCGCAGGCTTGTTTGACGTTGAGATTCGAGCGGTAGAGCAAGCGGTAGGCCTCACGGAGTGTGCGAGTGTCCTCAGCTACGAAGCCACGGCGCTCGAGTCCGACCTGATTGATTCCACGGACTTCGGCGGGGTTGCCATCCGCAATCATGTAGGGAGGGACGTCTTGAACAATTTTCGTGCAGCCTCCGACGATCGAATGCTGTCCCAAGCGGCAGAATTGATGCACTCCAGAGAGCCCGCCGATGATGACATGGTCCTCTACTGTGACATGCCCAGCGATGGTTCCGTTATTCGAAAAAATGACATGGTCGCCGACTGTGCAGTCGTGCGCGATGTGTGAGTAGGCGAGGAAATTTCCGTGATGACCGATGATGGTTTTGGTTCCTGGAAGGGTGCCGCGGTTGACCGTGCAAAATTCGCGAAACGAGTTGTTGTTTCCGATTTCCAGAAAGGTCGGCTCGGAGGTGTATTTCAAATCCTGCGAGCGCTGACCGATCGAGCAGTAGGGATAAAAAACGTTCCCCTCCCCGATGCGTGTGGGACCGGCTATGGAGACATGGCCAATGAGGCGCGTTCCGCATCCAATCTCGACCTGCGGGCCGATGTGGCAGAATGGCCCGACCTCAACATCGGAGTGCAGAATCGCAGAGGGGTCGATGACCGAGCTGGGATGGATTTTTGTCATTTATCGACAAGGCCAAAGAGCAGGATTCCTTCGGAGACGACTTCGCCATTGACCAAGCAGCGGCAGGAGGCCTTGCCGAGGCGTTTCTTGGCACTGGTGAGTTCGCACTCGATGAAGAGCGTGTCGCCGGGCATAACGGGTTTGCGGAATTTCACTTCATCAGCACTCATGAAGTAGCCGATTTTCCCCTCATTCTCGGTTCGGCGCATCATAATGATGCTGGCGACCTGAGCCATGGCTTCGAGTTGAAGAACGCCTGGCATGACGGGGTGGTTGGGAAAGTGTCCTTGGAAATACGGTTCGTTGATGGTGACAGCTTTCACGCCGGTGGCTTTCAATTCGCCATCGAATTCCACAATGCGATCCACCATGAGGAAAGGATAGCGGTGCGGAAGAATCTGCATGACGGCATTGATGTCGAGAGCGCCAGGCGAGGCGGCAACGGGTTTGGCTGCGGCTGGCGCGACGGCGTTGAAGCGCTCAGCAAGAAGTTTGGCGGCCTCGGTATTGATGCCGTGGCCGGGTTTTACGGCAACAACATGCCCTCGGATGAAACGACCTGAGAGTGCGAGATCGCCAACGATATCAAGAATCTTGTGGCGAACGAACTCGTCCGGGAAGCGAAGCGGCTCTTTGCTGAGGACGCTGTCCCCTCTGGCGACGATGGCGTTTTCGAGGCTCCCTCCTTTGATGAGGCCTTTATCCATGAGGGGCTTCACATCCTCGTAAAAAACAAAGGTGCGGGCGGGAGCGATTTCTTTTTCGTAAATCTCAGGGGTGATTTCCGTGGAAAGAAATTGGGTGAAACGCCCCTCGGGGCCGACCTGCGTGCAGGAGACCCGAAATTTCGTATCTGGGAGAATGACGAGGATCGAGCCGTTGGACTCGATGGTGACCGGTTCGCGGATATCAATATAGCGGCGCGGCGCATCCTGCTCGATGATTCCGGCTTTGTTGATGAGGGCGATGTATTCGGATGCGCTGCCATCGCCGATTGGGGGCTCGTTGGCATCCATCTGGATGAGCGCATTGTCCACACCCATTCCGGTCAGAGCCGAGAGAACATGCTCCACTGTGTGGATTTTGACCATGCCTTGAACAAGCGTGGTCGCGCGCTCCACAGTCTTCACATATGCGGCGGCGGCATCGACAATCGGCTCATCGGGCAAATCGATACGCTGAAATTTAAAGCCGTGGCCGACTGGCGCGGGCAAAATCGTGAGAGTGACATTTTCGCCTGTGTGCAGGGCGCTGCCAGTAAGGCTGGCGGATGAGGCAAGTGTGCGTTGTTTTTCCAAGGTGCGAATGGGATTTTAAGGATTTATGCGGGTGGATCGGGAAAGAGGCGAAATGCAGCACTGCAAGGTGTCAGGATGCAAAGCCAGAATCACTTTTGGAGAGTATTTTTCCATCGAGCATTTGTATACGAACCGGCGCGAGTGCGGCAACTGAGTCGCTGTGCGTGACAATAATCAAGGTGGCAATTTTTTGGGAAGCAATCTTTGAGAATGTCTCGCAAACCATCGCGGCATTGGCGGAGTCAAGATTGCCCGTCGGCTCATCAGCCAAGAGAAGGGCCGGGTGTCCCACCAAAGCCCTAGCCGTGGCAGTTCGTTGCATCTCACCGCCACTGAGCTGATGAGGAAAATGGGAGGCGCGATGGGATAAACCGACGAGGTCGAGCATTTCCGATACTCTTGTAGTCGCGAGCGAGGACGACTCACCGCGCAAGAGCAATGGCAATTCCACATTTTCCCGAACTGTCATGGCAGGGAGGAGGTTGAAAAATTGAAAGACGATACCGAGCGTATGGCGACGGTAGCGGGTGAGCTCGGCCTCACCTGCATCGTGCAAGGGAATGCCAGCAACACGAATCTCACCCGATGTCGGGTGGTCAAGCCCGCCAAGGAGATTGAGCAGCGTGCTTTTTCCACACCCGCTGGGGCCGGTGATCGTAGCAAAAGCACCAGAATCGAGATCAAGCGAGACGCCATCCAATGCGCGAACCTCGCCGATCCCAGAGGAATAAATGCGAGTGACATTTTGCAGTGAGACCATGGATCAGTCATACTCGACATCTCATGCTCGTGGATCAAGAAGAGTTCCGGATTATCGGCGAGACTCCCGACCTTTTGGTTGTGGACAAGCCAGCAGGCCTCCTTGTGCACCCCAGCAAGCCCGATGGAACGCGCACTCTTTGGGACGGCTTGAGAGAGCTTCTTTGCTATGAAATCGCCAATTCGGGACAGGTCTCGTTGATCAACCGTCTCGATCGCGAGACAAGTGGATTGGTATTGGTCGCAAAACACGCTGCCGCCGCACGCCGAGCGGCCATTGCGATGCAAGAAGGTAAGATAAAAAAGACGTATCTCACCATCCTATGCGGGCACCCAAGCGAGGAATTTTTTTCCATTGATGCGCCAATCATCAGACAGGGGGAAGTGGAGACAACGAAGATTCATCTCAAGCGGATGGTCCACCCTGCAGGAGCCCAGGCTAAAACGCATTTTCGCGTATTGAAAAAAATCGAAAACACGGCGGGGCGTTTTTCCATGGTCGAGGCGCAACCTGTCACCGGGCGCACCCACCAGATTCGAGTTCACGCCTCCCATGCCGGCCACCCCGTGGTGGGAGACAAAATCTATGGGCCTTCAGAGGATTGCTATCTTGAGTTTATCCAAACCGGCTGGACGCTCGCTCTCCAGAAACGGCTGTTTTTAAAACGGCATGCTTTGCAGTCCGCCGGCCTAAAAATCGAGTGGAATGG
>JAPLTI010000274.1 GCA_026398285.1 Verrucomicrobiota bacterium | reverse complement strand
GCGCAGACCTCCCTCACCATTTCTGAAGCCCTGATCTCAAGCTCGTCGTTTGCTTCAAGATGCTGGGGTTCAGCGAATATGCCCTCCCTGTATTCATGCTTGCCGATCCACTCCGGAAGCAGCGGGGTGAGATCAACCAATGCCCATCCATGCTTGGACTCCAAAGTGATCGCCTCGAAATGGGGCATTTTTGCACGAATGCGCCGTTCCTCACTTGGTGGATAAACGGCAAACCAAACGCGTTGCTTGCCTGCGATATTCTGTGGCCAAGGAAGGTTCAATTGCCGGGTGTAATTGTTGGCAAGGCGATCGATGGCGTTCATACGAAGAGATTCTGAATTTCAGAAAGCATCGGGAAACTCAATTACACAACATCGCCAATGCAGCGAAGGTTGCGATAACCGAGACGATGCGCCTCCTGCGCTGTCGTGCGAGCCGTGTCTGCTGACAAGTCCATAAGAATGCTCCATGGGCTCGTGGAAACAGCGGCCCAGTGACATCCGCAACAAGTGGCGAGAAAGAGAGTAAGTGTGGCAGCGGCAGGAGAGGGCTTAACACGCGCTCGGATTTTTTTATTTCGCCCTACAAGATGACCTGACTGTGTCCATGATGAGGCGGCGTTTCGGGCAATTTTATTGGCATCGGAATATTGACCGGGAAACGCATCAACTATTGCCTTTTCCAATCCGATGGTTTCGACAATCTCGCCCTCCGATACATCAAAAATCGAAGTGCAAGTTGCGCGTAAAAGCGTGTCTCTGGCGGCCGCGATCTGGATTGCGAGCAGTGGGAGTGAGGCGTTGTCGAGCGCGTGCATTTTTCGCAGAAGACGGAAAAGAGGAATCTTTTCGTCCAATCCGTAAAGTTCCCTCAGATGCCGCAAGGTTTTCTGGCGTGTGCTGTCGGTAGTTTTGGAAAGCTCATTTCGACTGATGACAGCTTCAATATAGGCCTCCGCAGGTGCCCCCTCAGGAACGCAAGCCAGCAGAGTATCCAGCTCCGCAAGCATCATCGTTCTACTTATGTGGGCACCACCTGGCGTGAATTTAACGCCCAATTTCTCCAAGTCTGCTTGGTTTGAGGAATCAGTAAAAAACGAAAGATAAGCCATGTTCTATCGTAGAAATAAGTCAGATCTTGGTTGTTTGCGCCTCATAGTTCCCAAGAACTTCTCCGAGGACAACAGTGTAGTTGAGGTTTCCGTGATCGAGGTCCACATCGGGCAGGAAATCCTCATCCAGCGAACCGAGCAACGCAGGCACATCGGATTCCTTCCATCCCGCGTCTTTCAGCAAAATCACGGTTCCAGCAACGGTGCCGCTGGCGAGGTAGTGGAGATCGACTGCAGCAACATCCTTGCCCTCGCGCTGTGCAAGAAAGCGCTCGGATGAGGCCGTGCGAAGTGTGCGTTTCCAAGAAAGATTCATGAAGTGAGGAGAAGTTTTGTGGCAGCGATCCCAACTGGAACAGCCGCCAAGAGGACAAGGCAGCCCGCGCCAGATTTGCGATAGCCAACTCCCGTCCCAGGAATACTGAAGCTCGTGTATTTGCGGCCTCGTGGAGTTGTGCCAACGCGGAATCCGCGACCACCGACAGAATAGCCCAAGCCAGACTTGCTCAGATTCACTCTGAACGGCCCGAGGTTCACGGATTTGCGGTAGTAGAAAGCCATGGGAGTAAGTTTCTAATTTTTAAGCATTAAGTTTTAAGGGTAGCAGAAATGTTAAAAAGTCCGACAATAGCGGGTTGGCTCGCAGAGGTCGAGCGTGCGTTTGTGGATTTTGCAGACTTACTCCCATTAGTCATAGATAATGTGCGGATGTATGCGAACCGGATTTGATCGTTGATTTCTATGTAAAGGTTTCGCTGCCCTGTCGGGCTGGATCGAGCTTGATCAAGGCATCCACGAGTTCGTGAACGAGTGTGGAAGGGTTGCACCTCGCCTGATGGAGTCGCTCGTTTTCAAAAGCCAAGCGCCGCGCATTTCTGAGCGCCATCTCCACTCGGGGTTCGAGGACTTTCTGAAATCCCGCATCGGCCTTGTCATACTTTTTCCCGGTTTCCACCGAGATCAACCGGCTCAGTTCCTGGCGTGGTATCGGAGTATCGCGATAGTGGAAGTGGAGCAGATACCAGATTTCAAAACATTCGTTCGACCAGCAGGCAGTGACCTCGTTCCATGAACGAGCCAGATCAAAAGCCCGGTTGAAGTTTTGCATCGGCCAATCGTCTTTATCAAAGACCACCCACACGCGCTCATAGGGTCGCCCTTGGCTCCGGGCGCTTCGCGCGCGCTCGATGGCGCTTTCCATGAGGCTGTCTGTATTTCTACCTGTGCCGATGCATTCGATCTCGACCAGTTCCCTGTCGTGGGGAAATGCAGCGAGGTAGTCCCGCGAGCTTTTGGTGTCCTCGCACAAGATCAGAATGCGGCGCAGAGGCCGGATTTGCGCGGCCTTGCGACCTCTGGTGTGTGCCTTACTCGGTTGCATGCACTGCGGCCTCCTGGAAGTGGGCGAGTTGGGGCACGGCGCCGAAGAGTCCGAGCATGTATTGACGAGAAAATTTCGATGTGGGTCGGACGAGGTTCGAATCGATATCCGCCAGGCTGAAGAGATCCGTGGCTCCGCTTTCATCCCTCTCGCAGAACCACACCTGATCCCTCCGGAACCGCTCGGGATCGAGAAGATTCACATCATGCGTGGCGCACACAAGCTGCGCATTTTTCCGATTCGCCGGGCTGTGGAAGAGGTCTAGGATCGCTTGGGTCAGCCTCGGATGCAGCCGGGCATCGAGCTCATCCACCACGAGTATGGATCCCTCCTCCAGGGTATGAAGAATAGGGCCGCTGAGGGCGATGAATTTCTGGGTGCCGCTGCTCTCATTCTTCATCAAGTCGAACTCCACTTCACCCACCACATTGTTGCCCGCGTCCCGCTTCTGGTGCGTGGTTTTGATATCCACACTGCGATACAGCTTGCCCAGTCCACGGCTTTTCATGTCCGCAAGCACCTCGGGACTTGCATTCTTCTCACCCAGTTCCTCCAACTCGCTTCGAATCGACTGGATGTTGAAATCCGCTTTCTGCGCCAATTCCAAAATTCTCTGCCTGTTCTCCGTCTCCTGAAGTTGCTTCGCGGTGAAATGAAAAAACTGCCTCTCGTTCAACCCAGAGATCGTGCGAAGCCGCTGCACCCAGGCGAGCACACGCCCGGCTTGCTGGCCATTGAACTGAGCACACACCGAGAGAAACAACGCATTCGGCCGCGTTCTCTCCTGGAGCCCGCTCCCTTCCTTGAAGTTCGTATTGGAAATTCGAAAATTCTGGCCCTCGCGTGTGAAGAGCCGCGCCTCTTTGGCCGTGGGGGATTTCCTGTAGAGCCACTCCGAGAGCACCGCTTGGCCCGTGACTTCAAACCCATACCGGTAGTCGAAGCCATCCCAGCGGAACTCCACTTCAAAATGACTCGCCGCCTCTTCCGTCTCCGAAGAAAGCAGAAAAGGCTGCACCGGGATGTCCTCGCCCGCTTGCCCTTCCTTTGAGGATGTCAGCACAAATTTTCGAAACCAGACGAGCGCTTCGATCACATTGGATTTTCCGGAAGCGTTGGCCCCATAAAGCACCGCCGACTTCACCACTCGCAACTTGCCATCGGTGACCACATGGCTCCACGCCAAATGCTCATCCGAACGCGCCTCAAGACTCAATGTTTGAAGATCGCGGATCGATTTGAAATTCTGGACTGAAAAAGCGAGAAGCATGATTTAAAAGAGGGTTTCTATATGCTATTCGCAGAATTTTTGCGAAATGAAATAGGAAGTGCATTTTTTAAGGCCTGCGTCATCATTTTCGAGGCGGATTTTTTCCTTCGGTTGTGTATCGAGGAGGAGAACAGCAAAAGGGCCCGAGTGGCCCCCCTGCCGCCATCTTCGCATGGGAAAAGGATTGTTTGTGGGCACATTCAATTTCTAAGTGGTTGCAAGATGCTTGGTTTTTGCAGCGATCTCGAATGTGCGGACATGCAATGGGACCAGCTTTTCCTCCATCGGTTCCTGATAGCCACCGGCGAGCACGAAGAAGAAGGGAATCGCGAGTTCCAGAGCGAGGGTCTCCATGACGAGGGCGTCCCGCCGGGCGAGGAAATCGGCCGACATCTTCGAACGGGATAACGGGTCGTCGCAGTGCGGGTCCATCCCGGCTTGGTAGATCACAAGCTCAGGCCGCTTTTCCGAGATGAGGCTCAAGGCTTCGTCGAGATAGCAGCGCGCTTGAGGCTCATCACCAGCAGGCACTTTGCGGACGATAGAGCGGGGCCCCTCGAATGCGCCCATCGTGGAGCCACAGATCGAGAAGTTGAAGAGGTTCGGGAGGGTTTTGGTGAACTGGGCGGTGCCATCGCCTCCATGTTCGTCGCAATCGAGGACGAAGACATCCAGATCTGGATGCAGTGCCGCAACCAAAGCGAGGCCATTGAAAGTGCAGAAGCCCCCACCATTCCGTGGAGCCGCGTGGTGGAACCCCTGAGCCACATTGGCGGCGATGCCGTCCTCCAGTGCCATGCGCGTGGCGAGCAGGTTGCCGCCATTGATAGCCAGCACGCCATCACGATAGGCCTCGCTCCAGAAGCCGAACGCGCATTCGCTCAAAGGTCCGTTGCCTGAGAGGATGCTCTCGACATAGGAGTGTCGGTGGATGCGCTCCAGATCGGCTCTGGAAGCAGGCTGAGGTTCCACAAGAGTGGCAAATCCGGCATCGGCCGCTTGCTGCGCCACAAGTGGAAGCTTCCGCATCGAGGGTTGTGTAGTCTTCGCGTAGTAGGACGCGCTGAAAGCGGTGCGGATGGGATGTGGAGTGGTGGTTTGTTTCATCCAGCTCATTCCTCCCCCGTTCCGGTATCGCGGCCGAAAAAGAAGAGCCAGTCGTTGATGTCGAGATCGAGTGGGAGGCCAGAGTTCGCTGTGAGGATCTGCCGCCACCCGTCGTAGGTGTCCTTTCGCCCAGTGTGGTAGGCCAGTTTCTCGTAGGCTTCGGTGAGGCTCTTGCGAAGATCGTTCCGGATCATGATGTCACCACCTTGTTGGTAATCCCTCATTTTTGGCGAGGCGTATTGGAGGACGGACTTTTCGTTAACCTCGATTCCATCGGCCTTGATTTGGGTGACAATATCTTCACGCCTACCGTTCCAGAAGGTGTGGCGCTCGTCGTGGTATTGGATTTTTTGTTGAACCGCTTCGGCAAGTTGCTCGGCGGTGTATCGGAATTTCCATTGGTCTCTTAGCATAGGATGTGTGGTTTTTGGTTGGGTTGGGCTGCGGGTGAGGGATGGGATGTCTGCCTCTCAGCGAATATCGATGCGGATGTTTTTATTCAGTTCGTTCAACCGGTGCTGGAGGCAGGCGATCGTCGCGAGGTCGGGCGCGCGCACATAGGTGAGGTTCGACCCCGGTCGGTCGCCCTCGATAAAATTAAGTTCTCCGAGCGGGTCGCCTGGGCGATCGATGGTCTCGGGGCAGAGCGGCAGGTCGTTGAGATAATGATATGCGAGCGCCATGGGGCTTTCGCGCATCTCAAAATCCCACTCCATGTAATGCTCCAAGGCTCCGCCATCGATGGGCTCGCTCAATGGCACTTCCGGTTCATCCTCTCCCTCCGAGCGGTCCCAGCCGAAGTATTGCTCCAGGAAGTCGGCCCGCTCCTCGTCGTCGTTCATATCCACGCTTCGACTGTCGATGAACTCCTCCCAAGTCGGGACGGGTGGCTCGGCATCAGGATCGCCGAAATGCAGCGTGTAGTCGCCGTAGTCGTAAACGGCATAAAGGATGGAAGCGTTCTTGGATTGCGGGGGAACAATGAGAGGCTGCCCGCCAAGCACACAGGTATCCCGGATGAGCCGCGCAATGGGCGCTGGAATAAGAACCGAACCGGCTGCAAGGCCGCATAGAGAAAGGAAATCGCTTCGTTTCATATGGAAGAAAAACGTGAATACCCGGAGGAGACTGGACAACGCACCGAAGTGTCATAGGTAGATCGCAGCGTGTCATAGGATCCGGATGAAAAATCGCATCGCGGCAACTTGTCCTGCCCAATTGGCGCAAGCGTGAGTCGTGATTTTTCCTGAATGAATAGAAACTCACTCTGCCATGCGGAAGAGCCTCTGGGTTGGCTCTGCGGGTGAATGCGATTAATGACTGTCTCGATGATGTGTAGGATTTTGGTGATCATTTCACCAAGAAGCTAACAAGGCCGGCCAGACATCCGCTGGGGGAGGAGCATTTTTCTAAAAAAACTTTCGCGCGCCTCTATGGCCCCGACTACTCCCCAAAATTTCTTGCGAGCTCCGATGACTGGAGTTCGAATTTCTTAGGATTTGTCCGCCTCAGTTTTTCGAGGTTGAGGATTTTCCATTTCAAGGCGGGCAATTCGCGAAGGTGCGGAAATGGCATGAGGCTCCAATCCGGCTCGAGTCGCACG
>JAPLTI010000266.1 GCA_026398285.1 Verrucomicrobiota bacterium | reverse complement strand
AGCAAGCGGCGTGCGCACTCGCCCCAGACTGTCCTGCTTGAGAATTTCCCCTGCTGATAATAACGATGCTGTAGATGTCATAGCCTCCAGACTACGACACCTCCACTACCTACGGTAGGTGGTGCTCGGCGCAACGCTTACCACGAATGTCACGAATGAACACGAATAAAACCGACAAGGAGAATCTCCGGCGAAGCCGCTCCCCATTCGTGAAAATTCGTTCTATTCGTGGTTCAAATGTTCTGCGCTTGGACATCCAAGCAAGCCGGGCACATTGGTTTTCCCCGGCCTGCGAGGAAAATCTCGACTACACGGCACCGTAGGGTCGGAGCGCCAGCAGGCGGTCGTCGAATATCTGACAGTAGCGGGCCTTGGCCGCCTTACTCAGAAACGAGCGGTCGATGAGCTCGTGCACGGCGGATCGCTTTTCTGGCAGCGAGAGGAGAAAGGCTGTTGCGACCTCCGTGGCAATGCTGAAGCGCCGCGATAGTTCCACGAAGTCCTCATAGCCGTGAAATCCATTGGCCTCGAAGAACGGCGTGGCGAAGTCCCCGTGAAAGAGGTCGAGAGCCAGACGCGATTCATTCGGCAGGTGCAGCGTGGTGCTCAGCAAATCGTAGGCGGGGCTCAGCGCATGGTCGCCGGATGGCGTCTCGAGTAGTGAAAAATTTTTGAGATGAGCGTCCCCATTGCCGACCAGGTAATTGAAGACGACCTGCCGAAAGAGACGCTCGATGGCGATCTTCCATGCTGGACAGAAGGTGCGAACAAGCCGCCCGCATTCCTCATAACTTCCCTCATACTTGAAATTTCTTCCGGCGGTTTGAGCGCTCCGTCCGGAGAGTTGGCAAAAATCCTCCTGCCGCAACTTGCCGCCGGAGTCCACGGCGCGGTCAAATCGCCGCACCACAAGCGCGGGCGCACCGTCCGGAAAGAAGACGAGTCCGCACGGCGCCGTGCTGAGACGGAAAACCTGCGCGGCCAGTTGCATGGTCAGGTGCTCGTTGGCGGGGACATCCTCCGGAAGTTCGAGCGCTGCCGCCATGGCAATGGGAATCGGCTTGAGGAGGTGCGTGCCGTCCTGCGTCGTTGGCTCGAGGGTGTTGGCCATGAGGCGTAGGGAGATTTTTTCCTGAATTCCCGAGATCGACATGCGTCCCGAGTTTTCTCCGCGAAAGCTCTGGAATGCCGCGCGGTCGAAGGGCAGCCTCCACGCGACCCGCGCGCCACCCCATAAGTTTTTGCGGGCGGTGGACGAATACCCGGAGCCTTTGATCGGCTTCAAGGTCGAGAGACAGAAGGACTTCATGGTTCAAGCCTCCTCACGGTCACCGCACCGATGACATCGCCTCCCGCCGTTTCCAAGAGGAGAGCGAAATCATCATTCTCATCAATCTGGTGAGTCCGACACTGAATCTCCCGCAGCGTCCCCTCTGCCAGCAAGCCGGAGAAAAATGGGAAGAGCTGCTCTGCCTCGTAGGGTTCCGCCCGGCAGGGGAGAGTCAGGCTGATAGCGCGCGGATTCGGACTGGCCAGAAACTCCCTGAGATACTGAAAGCAGTATCCCCTCTCGGTTTCCTCGATCAGCCCACAGTCCCGATTATCGAGCAGGACGATTCCACGCCGCCCGCTCATGATTCCCTGCTTCCCTCCGCGGCGTTCGTATAAGCCCCAGGCGCGGTGGGCTTCAGCAAAATCTGGAGCCCGAGCACTTGAAGCACTTTTAACAATGTTTCCATTGTGGGGTTTCCTTTACCCGTCTCGATGTCACTCAATCCATGAAGGCTCAATCCCGAGAGCCTCGCCAAATCCGCTTGGGACACTCCCAATTCGCGGCGTCGCTCTCGTAATGTTATTGAAATTTCCGCCAAGCCAATATTCATTTAAATGAATAATTAACCATTCCAATGGCGCCCGTCAAGGGTTAACGCGTGTGATATTCGCTAAAATGAATACCGTTTTGCCGTGTTCTTTTTCCTTCGGTGGCGTCGTCGCTTGCGGAAAGCTAGATGTTTTCACATGGTTGGCGGCACGGACACTTGAACCACGAATAGAATGTCGGCGGTCACTTAAAATGCACCACTCGCGGTCACTTCAAAATGCACCACTTTTCGACGGTCTGAAGAGCCCTTTTGGAAGCGCTGGAAAGCGCGCTCAATCGGGCGATGTCAAACGTCCTAAAAGTGAGCAAACAAAC
>JAPLTI010000231.1 GCA_026398285.1 Verrucomicrobiota bacterium | reverse complement strand
GATGACATTGTCGAGGGCGCGAATGGCGACATGAATCGTTTCGCGCAGCATTTCATGATCAAGCGAGCCGTCGGCTTTGAGGTGCGAGTTGAGAACAACCGAACCGAGGTTACAGACCGCTGTCTCAACCTCACTGGTATTGAGAGTGATCTCTGTGCAGAGGTTCGAGGAATGGATGACTCCGATGTGGTCCTGCGGACTGCGGAGGTTGCAGGGATCTTTGAATGTGATCCACGGGTGGCCGGTCTCGAGAAGCATCTTGAGCATCTGCTTCCAAAGATCAATGGCTGGCACTTCCTTGCCGGTGATTTTGCCTTGGCGGGCTAGCTCTTCGTAGTGGAGGTAACGCTCCTCGAACTTGCGTCCATAGGCATCGTGAAGGTCTGGCACTTCATTGGTGCGGAAGAGTGTCCAGTTCTCACGGGACTCCATGCGCTTCATGAAAAGGTCGGGAACCCAGTTCGCGGTATTGAGATCGTGCGTGCGCCGACGGTCGTCGCCTGTATTGCGGCGGAGTTGCAGGAAGTCCTCCACGTCGTTGTGCCAGGTCTCGAGATAGGCACAGCCTGAACCACGACGCTTGCCGCCTTGGTTCACGGCTACGAGCTGATCGTTGTGCAGCTTGAGGAATGGAATGACGCCCTGACTCTCGCCATTTGTGCCTTTGATGTAGCTTCCGGTGCCACGAACCGCTGTCCATGAGCCTCCAAGCCCGCCGGCCCACTTCGAAAGGTAGGCATTTTCCGCGATGCCGCGCTGCATGATCGACTCGATCGAGTCGTCCACTTTGTAGAGATAGCAGCTGGAAAGTTGGCTGTGCAGTGTGCCGGAGTTGAAGAGCGTGGGCGTGCTCGAGCAAAAGCGGCGACTCTTATAAAGATTGTAGAGACGGACAACCCACTCCTCGCGCTTTGCAGGCTCCTCGATGAAGAGACCCATGGCGACACGCATCCAGAAGAACTGCGGTGTTTCCAAGCGGCGCACTGTTTTTTTGGTTTTGTCGATGATGAGGTAGCGATCGTAGAGCGTCTGAATCCCAAGGAAATCAAAGTCCATATCGGCTGTGGGATCGATGGCATCAGCGAGAACATCGAGATCGTATCCGAGAAGTTTCGGCGTGAGACGCTCGATTCCAACAGCTGTGCGAAGATAGCTCTTGAAGGCCTTGCGATGAGCATCGCGGAGACCTTCGATGCCGTCGCGCTGGATTTTCCAGTCGAGGACTTCCTCATAAATGTAAGAGAGCATGATGCGAGCTGCGAACTTGGCGAAGTCGGCATCGCGCTCGATGAGCGTGCGGGCATTCAGAATGACCGTATTTTTCAGAATGTCCTCGGTCACCTCGGTGGCGAGGGATCGGCGAAGCTCGCGCTCGATGTGGAGCGGGTCGATGTTCAGATCGAGGCCGATCATCGCAAACTGGATTCGCTTCCGCAGCTCGGAGCCATCCCAGAGAATGCTCTGGCCGTCGCGTTGCACGACCATGATGAGGGATTCCTGGACATCACTGGTCTCTGCCTCAGCTTCGGTTTTAACAACCTCCTCGCGGTGGCTGGCGCGCTGGGCACGGTAGAGGATATAGCTCTCGGCGACTTTGTAGTAGCCTTGGCGCATGAGTTCCTCCTGCACGAGATCCTGCACATCCTCGATGTGGACGAATGCCGAGTCGCGGGCACGGACGCGCTCGCTCACTCCCCGGGAAATCGATGCAGCGGCCTCGGCGTTTTCCTTCATGGAAAGGAATGCGCGGCGGCAGGCGGCCTCGATTTTGGATTCCATCCAAGGAACAACAGCGCCATTGCGGCGAATCAAGCGAACATTCATCGGCTCCGCCTCCAGAATGAGTGTGGATGTGCTTCCAGAGCGGATCGAGCGTTTGAAAACAAGGCTCTTTGCGACATCATGAGCGTCGTTTTCGATGAGAGCTTTTTCAATGAGGAGCGACAAATCATGCTCGGAGAGGCGAAGCGAGCCGCCCTTCTGGGCCTGCTCGGCGAGGCTCAAAGCCACCGAGTGGGCCACATTCGCGACGAAGCCGCGATTTTGCTCGTTGAAGATGTTTTTCTCCTCGCGCGAAAGAAGCAAGTCGGTGAGGGCTTCTCCGATTTCGTCCGCGACATCGGAGAGGTTGAACGACTGTTCGTCGCCGTTGGTGCGTGTCACCGTGATTCCCGTGAGCGGGTGTGCAGGGGTGGCAATCGCTTCGCGCCAGGAGAAGTCGGGCTTCTGGTCGCGTGGCATGGTGACGAGGCGCTTCAGCGCGATATCTTCGTCGAGAGAGAGGTGTCGAGGCATGTGTTTTTTGGGTAGTGGAGGGTTTTTTAAAGTTCGTCGTCGCTCACGCCGGCGAGGTCAATGCCTCGGCGATATTCCGTGACACGGCCTTCGAAGAAGTTCGTCTCTTTTTTGATCTCCATCATTTCGGAGAGCCATGGGAGCGGATTCTCGAGGTTTTTGTGCAGCGGCTCGAGCCCCACACCGACAAGACGGCGATCGCCGATGTAGTCGATGTAGCGCCCGAACTCGTCGGCTGTGAGGCCAACGGCGGCCACGGGCAGGCAATCACGGATGAATTGTTTCTCGAGCGCAATCGCCTCGGCCATCGTGGAACGAAGTTCCTCGCGGAATTCCTCAGTCCAGATTTCAGGATTCTCGTCAACGAGGTCTTGGAAAAGTTGGCGCAGAAGCTCGATGTGGTTTGATTCGTCGCGCAGCGTGTAGCTGAACATCTGCCCGATGCCGGGGAATTTGTTCTGGCGGTAGAGCGCAAGCACCATTCCAAAGAGGCCGTAGAACTGCGTCCCCTCCATGCACTGGCCAAAGAGGAAGATATTCTTGGCGAGTGCGAGCTTGTTCTCAAGATGGGTGAGATCCATGTCGCGGCGGAGCGCACGGCTGTTGCTGACGACAAAATCCGTTTTGTTTTTGATCGTCCTCACATCCTCAAACATGGCTTCGCACTCGTGCGGGTTGATGCCAAGCGAACTGATCATGTAAACCAGCGAGTCGGCGTGGATGTTTTCCTCCTGCGCATGGCGACCCAGCACGAGCTTGAGCTCGGGGGCGGTGACCGCTTCACGGATGACATGGAGAATGTTGTCGCCCACGATGCCTTCGGCGGCGGAAAAATAACCGATACCCATCTTGATAATCCAACGGTCCACATCAGAGATCGTCCCGCTTGTGTCGCGCCAATGTTCGCAATCCTTCTGCATCGGCACATCCTCCGGCTCCCAGTGGTTCGCCTTCATTTTTTTGTAGAGGTCGTAGGCCCAGGTGTATTTCAAGGGCAGAATGTTGAAGAACATCGTTTGGCGTCCATTGATGACGCGCTTGGCGGCGAATGCGGCTTCGGCCTTATCGCGATCCAGTATGAACTGGCGGTCTCCGAGTGTGATGGTTGTCGTGGTCATTATGAGTAAAGTTTGGTGTTCAGCAAATGCGTTGGCGGGTGGTTCCGCATGCAATCTACGCCACAGGCATGCAGGCAGGTGTGCTTTTTATTTTTCAAACCCCTAAAGTGGATTTTTTTTTACCTACCACAACATGTAGTGGTTTTGAGCCAAGCATAAACCGGGCCAACTTTTTGGGTTTTGCGGCAAAATTTACATCCAAAAACCCAGAAAAATGCTGAAAAAATGCATCAGGAAAACATTTCCATGATCCGGAGTTTTTATTTTTCGCAGCAAGCAACCTCAGATCGGAAAAAAAGAGGCCCCCTCGCCTGCAGGAAAGAGCCGAAGAGTTTTTTCAAAGCTGCAGCGCCGATGCCCTAGCTGCGTCTATCAACAAAACAAAAACGCGGGTGATCCGTGGACCACCCGCGCCTTTCGTTGGAAGGAAATTTTCTAAAATTTCTTAGAGGGCAACTTCAACAGTGAGGGATTTTTTCTCACCGTCTTTGGTTCCTTCTTTATCCTTGGATTTGTCACCACCGCCGCATCCGCTGCCGGGGCAGGATCCAGCCATGACGGCCGATGCGGAGAAAGCGATGACTACTGCTGCGAGGAGTGCGATTTTTTTCATAAGGCTTCTAAGCTCGCGTGTGGAAACGCAAAGTCAAATGGATTTTTTGAGAAATCTTAAGCTCGGCTCATGTAAGTGCCATCGACGGTGCTGACCTTGATCATTTCGCCTTCTTTGATGAAGAGCGGAACATTGATGATCTTGCCGGTTTCGAGGGTGGCGGGCTTTTGGACATTGTTTGCCGAGTCGCCGCGGATGCCTTCGGCGGATTCGACCACCTTGAGGACGACCGAGGAAGGAAGCTCGATCTGGGCTGGGCGGCCTTCGATGCTGAGAACTTCGACCTTGAGGTTTTCGACCAGATACTGCTTGGAGTCGCCGATGAGGGACTCGTTGAGAGTGATCGTCTCGTAAGTGGCGGGGTCCATGAAATGGTAACCCTGGTGGTCGCTGTAGCTGAATTCAAGCGGCTGGCGGTTGACATCCACCACATCGACCTTCTCGGTGGAGGAGAAGCGGATATCGGCGGATTTGCCGGTTCCGATGTAACGGATGATGCACTGAACAAAGGCGCGGAGGTTGCCGGGTGTGCGGTGGTGGATGTCGAGAACGATGGCTGGGTTTCCGTTGTAGCGGATGGCCATTCCTTTGCGGAGATCATTGGCGGCTGGCATAGATTTGGTGGCTACTAATAAACCCGCACGGGCTTTTGACAAGGCACGAAATCAGCCTGCGGACAGCTCCTGACACGCTGCGTTCTTGGAAACATAATCGCGCATCAACCCATGGGCGGGATTCCGAAGTTCGGGATCCTCGGCGAGAACTTCCAAAGCAACCCGGCGCGCCTCGGACATGATATCCGCATCCCTCAGCAAGTCGCCGAGCCCTAATGATGGCAACCCAGTCTGGGCGGTTCCTAAAATATCGCCCGGCCCGCGCAGTTGGAGGTCGGCCTCGGCGATCTCAAAACCATCCAATGTCTTTTCGAGAACCTCCAATTTTTCAAGGGCGGGGCCGGTGGCGCCATCGTGAAGAAGAATGCACCAGGATTTCTCAGGTCCACGGCCGATGCGGCCGCGAAGCTGGTGCATCTGGGAAAGGCCGAAGCGACCGGCTTCTTCGATGATCATTATGGTGGCATTTGGCACATCGACTCCCACTTCAATAACCGTTGTCGCCACAAGCACGGATAGGCGACCCTCGCGGAAGTCGCGCATCACAGCCTCCTTCGCCTCGACATCGATCCTGCCATGAACGATGCCAACCGTGGCGGGAGCCAGGAGCGCCTTCCATTTTTCAAACTCGGCTGTGGCTGCCTTGACCTCGAGTTTTTCGGATTCCTCGATGAGGGGATAAACGATGTAGGCCTGCCGCCCGGCGGCTAGTTCGACGCGCAGGAAATCAACGATGGCCGGCAAGCGCTCGACCTCACGCACAGCGGTGACAATGCGCCCCCGCCCGAGCGGACGGTGCTTCAAAATCGAAACATCCAGATCGCCGTAGAGGGTCTGGGTTATCGTTCGAGGAATAGGTGTCGCCGTCATCACAAGCACATCGGGAGCATCAGCCCGTTCGATCAGCTTGGTGCGCTGCAGCACGCCGAATTTGTGCTGCTCATCGATCACCACCAGACCGAGTTTTTCAAACTCCGCTCCCTCGAAGAGGAGGGCGTGCGTGCCGACCACGAGCGAGGGACCGCTTGGGCTCGATTCAAATAAATCCGGAGCCTTCACGGAATCCTCGCGGCGAGAGGAGGTCCGCAAGACCACCGGAATTCCAAGCGGATCTAGGATGCGGCGGAAGTTCAGATAATGCTGCTCGGCCAAAATCTGTGTAGGTGCCATCAAGGCCGCCTGCCAACCCGACTCGTGGGCTTGAATCATGGCCCGCAGAGCCACCATGGTCTTTCCGGACCCCACATCGCCCTGGAGGAGGCGGTTCATGCGGTGTGGAGCTGCCATGTCGGTGGAAATCTCATCCATTACCACACGCTGCGAGTCGGTGAGCACGAAAGGCAGGGACTCCTCAACCCTCTGCCAAACAGAACCGTTTCCCGGGCGCGCGAAGCCTCCGTTTTTTTTCACCGAGGCATGGCGCGAGCAAAGGATGAGCTGGATTCCAAAAAAGACATCCCTCACGAGCTGGCGTCTGGCCTCCTCGCACTCGGCCATATCCACGGGAAAATGAACAGCTCTCCAGACATCCGGCAGGAAGGGCGTTCCTCCCCTCCCCTCAGGCCAGAGGCGGGGAATAGCGCTCAAATCGGTTTCCTCGAGAGCATGGTGGATGAGTTCGCGAAGGACATGGACGGGCAGGCCATCCCCCGCGCCGTGCACGGGTGTGATGCGGTCGAAGTGCAGAGAGACCCCTCCCTCGTCCTCGATGACCTCGAATTCGGGATGTTCGATCACCAAGCGCTTTGAGCGCTCGCGGGGCTTGCCGTAAACGACGAGGCGATGACCCCCGAGGATCATTTTTTGCACCCAGGGCATATTATACCAGCGGAGAGTGATGGGATTGCTCAGGATGCCTCCATTGTCATCTTCGAGAATCGCCTCAAAAATCCGGCGCGGGCCGAAGCGTTTGTAGCTCGTCTTTTTAACCACGCCATAAAGACAGACGGCCGTCTCCGAGGGACTGTCCGGAAAGCGGTCGAACTTCCGGCGGTCCTCGTAGCGCCTCGGAAAATGGCGCAGCAAATCCTCAAGCGTGAGCAAGCCCAATCGTCGCAAAGCAGCCACGCGAGTGGATGGAACCCAAGGCAACCCTTCCAGCGCCGTCGTCGGGGAAAGCCGAGTCATTCCGCGTGGCGCACCTCGACGATCCTCAGTTGCGGCTCGGCCCGGCCCTGCCAGACATTCCAGTCCAGCGTGTAGGCGATATCCCACGGCGGTCGCGGCATGGCATTGACCGGGGCATTGAAAAAGATAGCGGGAACGCGGCGGCGACCGCACAGAAACTCGATCCGCAGGTGTTTTTCTTTCATGACGCGAGGCTCGCCCGCCGGAGCCACGGCGCGCGAGAACATAACGGGCTGGGGATTGGAATTTCCAAAAGGCTCCAATAAATCCTGCGATTCCAGCACAGAGGCATCGATGTCTCCGAGCCCCAACTCGCAATCCAAACGCAGGCGCGGTGCAAGCATTTCCTTGTTTGCAATCGCTTGGGCGGCGGCCTCAAAAGCCTCTCGAAACGCGGGCAGACTCGACTCGCTCAAGGAAATACCCGCCGCCATGTCGTGACCTCCAAATTTCTCCAAATGCCCAGCGCAATCGCGGAGCATAGTCACCAAGGGAAGCCCCTCGATGCTGCGTCCACTGCCTTTGCCCGCTCCCGATTCATCGAATCCGATGACGAAGGTTGGGCGGTGGTATTGCCTCATGATGCGCGAGGCGACCACACCGAGGACGCCGATGTGCCAATCCCGGCTGCCGGCGACAATCGAGGCCTGAGTGTCAGGATTGAAATTTTTAGCGACCCATTCCTCGGCATCGCGAACAACATGACGCTCCACACCCTGGCGCTCGCGGTTATGGGCATCCAACCCCTCCGCGAGACGCGAGGCCTCGGCGGGGTCGTCCACAAGCAGAAGCTGGAGAGCCTCCATGGCAGGCCCGAGACGCCCTGCTGCATTGATCCTCGGCCCCATGCGGAAGCTGATATCTCCCGCTTTGACCGGCGTAGGCACATCCGCCACACGCTGGAGGGCAGCCAATCCCGCCCAGCGCGTGTGCTCCATTTGCCGGAGGCCGTGGCTGACGAAAATCCTGTTCTCCTCCACAAGCGGCACTATGTCGGCGACGGTGGCCAGTGCCACCAGATCGAGATACTCCTTCAGATCGACACCCTCAGCCGGGCGGGCCTTCAAAATGGCGTGTGCCAGCTTGAAAACCACGCCGGCACTGCAAAGATAGTGAAACTCGGCCCCGCACTTGGGATTCACCAGCGCCACACAGTCGGGGCGTTCGGTGCCAGGTTCATGGTGGTCGAGGACAATGACATCCACTCCACGCCGGCGAAGTGCGGCAATTTCCCTCACCGAAGTCGTTCCGCAATCCACCGCCAGCAGCAATTGCGGCGAGTGCATTTCCAAGCAACGCTCAACCCCAGCCTCGCTGAGACCATACCCCTCCTCGGCGCGCAGAGGCAGGAAGCATGGGACCGTGATTCCACAGGCTTTAAAAAAACGCGCCAGAATCGCCAGCGAAGTGATGCCGTCCACATCGTAGTCCCCGTAAAGAACGACCTTCTCGCGGCGATCCATCGCAGCCAGGATCCTAGCCACGGCCGCCTCCATCTCTGGCAACTGCTCCGGAGCGCTCAAAGAACGCAGGCGTGGTTTGAGATAGGCCTCAGCGGAGATTCCATCGGCAACCCCGCGTTTCAATAGCAACTCTGCGAGGAAATCCGGAACCTCCGCTTCGCGCCTGACCCGTGAAAGTGATGCGGCATCCGATGCCGCAGGAAAGATCCAACGCCTTTGCATCGCCACCTCTTAGACTGAAGTCCGGCCTATTTTGCGTAGAAGACGGCGCTGGAGTTCTTCGAGGCGAGCCACAGCAGGCCCCCACGAAAAATCGGTCTCACGCACGCGCTGCGAAAGAATTTCCCATTCTCCCGCTGGCAAGAAGAGGGCGCGCTTCACGGCGTCGGCGAGTGCGGCGACCGAGTGACGATGAAAGACAAGGCCATTCCCGGAACCGGTCACGGGATCAAAGTCCCTCACCAAGTCCAGAAGGCCCGGGCAATACTCCAAGACGGGAACAAGACTGTTCCTCATCGCGGCAGCCACAAAGGCGCTCCGAGGCTCCAATGGACCTGGAACCAGAACAAAATCCCCCGCCGCCAAGACGCGGGCGAGGAGTCCCCCATCGACCTCCGGCAAATGCACAAGGCGCTTGGAATGACGCCGGAGGGCGATATCAAGAACCTCGATGGAGGAATTGGCCACCGGCCCCAGCAAGGCCACGCAAAAGTCAGGCGAGGGAATCAAATCCAGAGCCTGCAAGAGGAGATCGATGCCCTCACCGCCTGTGGAAATCGTATCCACCACAAAAACACGGGCCGACTTGGGATCGGAGGAGGGAAAGAATTCACGGCGCGCGGCAAGGCGCAATTTGGCGTCAACCTTCACGACAGGCAGATCCTTTTCATCGAATCCAAATGCGATAGCCTCCAGCTTTGCCGAATGCTCGCGAAGCACATTTTCGAGACCGCATCCATGCACCGGCGTTTGGGCCTCGGCCACGAAACGTCCACCTGGAAGCGCAACGGCATCCGCAAAAACGATCCCCGCTTTGAGGAAATTCATGCTGCCGTAGAATTCCAATCCATCCGCTGAAAAATAGGACCCCGGCAAATTGGTGAACGCAAAGTCATGGCTCCAGAAATTGCCTTGGTAATCGAGCGAGAAAGGGGAAAGCACCGTGGGGACGGGCAGTTTTTGGTCCCGGATGAACACCGCAGCCATCGCGGCCTGCCAGCCTACGAGATGAACAGCATCCGGCAAGTTGAGACGGGCGATCTCCGTCACACATTTGGAAAAGAAAATGAACCGCGCCGCATTGTCCTGGTAGTCACGGCCATCAACTCCATAGAGGCCGGTGCGGTCGAAATACTCCTCCCGCTGGATGAATCGCAGCTTCACACCCCTCGGACCGGCGGCCTCCCAGACCTCGCAGGACAAATTTTCCGAACCGACCGGGACCGAGAACCTCGTCTTGGAGCGTTTCGCACCCAGCGCCTTGTTTTCCCTGACGCAGCGGAAGAACGGGAGAACGACGGTGACCTCGTGACCAGCAGCGCCAAGGTGGGCGGACAATCCCTCAACAAAATCCGCAAGCCCCCCGGAATTTGAAATGGGAGTCATTTCGCTGGCCGCAATGAGAATCTTCATGCCTGCATCCTGCAAAACCCCGGCCCCGGAAGTCGATGGAAAACAAAAAACCCCGCCGAAGCGGGGTTTTCCTAAAAACTAAAACCGAGAGATTACTTACCGGCTTTTTCTTCGATGTATTTGATCACATCGCCGACGGACTGGAGCTTTTCGGCGTCCTCATCGGGAACTTCAACCGAGAATTCTTCCTCGAAGGCCATGACGAGTTCAACAGTATCGAGCGAGTCGGCTCCGAGGTCCTCGATGAAGGAGGCTGTGGGCGTGACCTGTTCGGCGTTCACTCCGAGTTGCTCGACAATGATATCTTTTACTTTTTCTTCGATGGATTTTTCAGACATGTGATTGAATTGGATTGCGGGTTGTGAGTAATGAGCGGCCTTTCATTTTGCAACAAGAAATTTGATGCAACTCGGAAGACGCGCGCCAAACTTGCTGATGCCACAAATAGGTCAAGCGCATTTTTACATGAAGCCATACGTTTTCGAAAGTTCCACGCCGGTCGCAACAAGTCCTGAAGCTCTCTATGAATTCCACGAGAATCCAGGAAACATGACGCTCA
>JAPLTI010000112.1 GCA_026398285.1 Verrucomicrobiota bacterium | reverse complement strand
GCCCCACATTTGCCAGAGCGTGGGCTGCATGGTGAAATCGGCGTAGGCCACGAGACCGGCTTTTTCAGCCAGCAGAGGACACGCGCTTCCTGGGCCAAGGACGACCTGAAGCTCATGCACAGGGGCGGAGGAAATCTTCTCAGCAAGAACGCGCAATTCTTTCTCATCGAGCACATCCGCTAGGGTTCCTTCGCTGTTCACCCATCCAAAAGAAGGGTCATCGCCCACAAATTTTTTGCGGTAGTCGGCCAAGTCCTTTCTGTAAAGGTGGCTCGTGTTTTGACACACTGCTTTCAATCCAAGCTCCGTAGCGGCGGATTCAATTCCCTTGCGGAATGACTTCCAGTCCACTCCATACCATCCGTCAATCAGCAGAATGGGGGGCAATCCATTCGCAACCCGTGATTGAAGTTTTTGAAGCAAGGCCCGGCAGGCTGCAGTGGACCCGACAACGATGGATGAAACTTTGTCCGAACCAAGAGGGATACGGTTTTCGGCGTTTTTGCGGTATTCGTAGAGTGGCATAGTGGGTTAGGGTGGGTGTGTGAGTTGGTCCTAAAAATAAAAAGAGCACCTTTGGCAGCAAACAATTCAAGTTGTATAAATGCGCTAACTGGTTGTAAAAAACGCCGCCATGAGCGTTCCGGTCTCCAGTTTTCCCATCAAGGTGCGTCCCCAGCCGGTCCAATGCGGGCTTTGTTTGCATGGCGCAAAAGCGTTTGAGGTCCATTGCCAGAAGGAATGCTGGAGCCTTCATTTTTACAATTACTCCGGAACATTGAAAATTGCCGACAAGTCGCTTGTATTTCAAACTGGCTCGGTCAGCCTGATCCCTCCGGGGGTCGAGGTGCAGTGGCACTTTCCACCCCACGCCTCCCATTATTATGCACACTTCAAATCCCGGTCACTCTCGCACAGGGGAGGTGTGGACATATGCCTGTTGAGTTCGCCTGATGCCGTTCTTGATGGGTTTGGAGGTCAGTTTGACGAGTTGGTGCGTTTTTTTGAAGCTGGGGATAAGTTGCGCACCAGCGTTAGGCTTTGGGATTTGTTGTTTCAGCTGGGCGAACCTTCTAGTAGTCCTGCTTTTTTGCATATTCTTCATCCAACGCTGCAAGTTGCGTTGGCGGTGATCCGTAATAATCCGGGAAAAAATTTGCGCGTCCAAAATCTGGCTGCCCAATTGGGAGTTTCACGCAGTCAGTTGACAAGGCTCTTTCAAAAGGAGTTTCAGTGCGGTGCTAAAGAATATATTCTCCAGACCAACATCGGGCGTGCGTGCAGCTTATTGCGTCGTTCGGCGATGAGCATCAAGTCGATTGCGATGAGTTCTGGCTTCAAGGACTTGCCTCACTTTAACAAAGCAATCCGAAAGGAAACAGGGAGCAGCCCCACCCAATACCGTTTGCAAAACTCATGAGTGGACGATTTATGAGCGCGGTTCAAAAAGCGCTGGGATGACTGTGTTTCGCCAGTCCGTCCTCCGCGTTTGCGTAATTGTAGCGTCCGAACATAGCGAGCGAATCAATTTCAAGCCGTGGTGGTGAAGACTACACTCTTGCTCGCTCTTAATGAGGGGGGGGGTAATGCTACGTGCGGAACAATACTGGATATCAACACTGGGGCAACCGCACATTCGGGAATCAATGGCCTTTTGCTTGTTCGTTTTTTCGGAGTTCGCGTGGCGCAACTCCCATGCGATTTTTGACGCAGCGTGAGAGGTGGAAGGCGCTGGAAAAGCCGCACTGCTCGGCGACTTCGGCCAAGGTTAGGCCGGTGGCGCGGATCAATTGAACAGCTTGATCGGTCTTCAAGCGCCAGATAGTTGCCGTGGGGCTCTCGTCTTGATCGTCCTGAAAAAGCTTTCGAAGGCGTGAGTAGGAAATCCCACAGTGGCGGGCGAGGTCCTCGGCGCTGCGGAATTTAGCGGGATTCATGGAAACCGCTTCGAGCGCCCGCTGCACAGCCTGGTGGCGCGGTTGCTTTGCAGGAACACTTTCGGAGGCGTGGGCCGCAAAGCGAAGCAGACAGGCTTTTGCAAGGGTCTGCATCGCGAGGTTCAAGTGTGGGCCTGCATTCATTGGGATGGAGAGTCCTTCCTCGATGTGGATGCTGACGGATGCCGGAACGGGTGAGGTGTGCCCGGCCAAGAGCAGGAGTTCGCGTTCGTGCCTCTTTGTGAGGCTCGGCGCAATCTGGCACCACAGGTGGACGCTTTTTACATCCGGATCAAAACGAAAAAATTCCACTCCACGGGGAGGCAGGATGACTCCTTCGCCTGATCCAAGTTGGATTCGGCGTCCATGGCAGTCGATCGCGACGCTGCCTTCCAGAATCGTGATGAGAAAATACACATTCTGCCTTCGCGGGCCGTGCCACCCGCCTGGCAGGTAAATAGCCCGTCCAAACATGTGGAAATCGTCTCCGCGCGACTCCGCGCGGTAGAGGTCTTCCGTTTTCGGAATGGCGCTGACCGGCTTCGAGGAACGTGGTGCCATGCGAATCAAGGTGTCTCCATGTTTTAAAAAAGGCAATAGAGATATGAAATAGATCAGTGGGGATATGGACCCGTTGACGCGGAAATGTTTTCTTTCGATCTGCCATGAACGAACAAATCAAAATCAACTGGTATCGCACCAAAGTGGACAAAGCCGTGATGAGTGAGTTAATGAAACGCCATGATGCAAAAGCGCTCCGTCAAGCGCTTCTGCACCTTGGGCTCTACGCCTGCACGGGCACGGCGGCCTATATTGCTTATGGCAGCATCTCACAGGCAAATTGGGCATGGATGGTTCCCCTGCTTGTATTGTTTGTTTTTCTTCACGGCACCTTTGCCCAGTTCATGGGGCTCGTGGCCGTGCACGAGTTGGTTCACAAGACGCCGTTCCGTAGGCAGTGGCTGAACGATCTTTTCATGGATGTGTTTTCGTTCCTGACATGGAGCGACCCGGTCAGCTTTCGCGTGAGCCATGTGAAGCACCATCAGGTCACCGTGCATCAGGACCATGATGGTGAAGTGATCCTTCCGCAAAAAATGGACTGGGATGCCGTAAAGTTCTGGTTCTGGCAACTGGTGCCCTTCCCGAATCCGGTCGGAGTTTGGGGAGCGTTGAAAAAATGGTTCAAATATGCGACTGGCAGCCTCAAGGGCGAAGGACTCTTCGCCGGCGGGGAGGAGTGGATGCAGAAAGTCCTTCCTGCGGAGAACGCGGAACTGCGCCGCCGCCACCGCAAATGGGCCTCTGTGGTTTTGTTTGGCCATCTGGCTCTGGCTGCCATCTTCATCGCCACTGGGCAGTGGATCCTGATTCTCTTGGTCAACCTGCCTGTTTTCTATTGTGGTTGGTTGGTAACGCTCTGCGGAACGCCCCAGCACATCGGTCTGGTGCCTAACGCGCCGGATTTCAGGCTCTGCTGCCGCACTTACACCTGCAGCCCCTTTGTCGGGTTCCTCTATTGGAACATGCAGTATCATGTGGAGCATCACATGTTCCCGGCGGTGCCGTTCTACAATCTGCCCGCGCTCCGCAAAGCGATCGCGCACGACCTGCCACCCGCTCCGCACGGGCTATGGGCTACCTGGCGCGAAATCATTCCCATTCTTAAAAATCAACGCGAGAACCCGGACTATGTCTTTGTTCCCGAGTTGCCGAACGCGGCATGACTTGAAGCGCCAAGAAGACTACCAGTCTATAATGCGGTTCTCCTTCGCTGAGATACTCCATTTTTCCAGCATCTCGATACCCTGCAGGGCGATTTTTGCATCCACGCGCGAGGGATCGCCTGCCTTGTGGTGTGCAAGGATATCCATGAACAATCTGTCGAAATAGAGGTTTGTTTCGATTGTTCCGTGATGGAAGTTTTCATCGGCGACAGGACATTTGATTGCGCCTGATTTTGCTGAGAAACCGCGCAATGTCCCTATGTCGCCTTCTTCGGGAGAAAGGACGAGTTCGACGAATCCCTGATCGCCGTCCGCCCTTAGAATCGTGCAAAGAGAAGGCGTGTGCTCGCCGGATTCCACAATCAATCTGGCTCCGTCATCGAAATGAACGGTTCCCAATAGTTGTTCTTCAATGGCGACTCCTTGGTATTTCTCGGAGTCAGACCAGTGGATCGCAGCGAAGGCTCTCACTGGATTGCGTGGCGCGAGCCATCCTGCGGCGGTATCCAGAAGGTGGGGGCCAAAATTGATGAATCCGGTGCCGGGGTGAACGACGTGAACGGAGCTGAGTCTACCGATCATTCCGGAATGGATCGCGTCGTAGGCCGCTGCAAAGGGAGCCCCATAGCGACGCTGAAAGTTCACAAAAATGCGGGCTCCGGCAGATTCGGCAGCATCAAGCATTCTGTGGGCTGATGCCGCATTGAGCGCGAAGGGTTTCTCCGCAAGGATGATCTTGGCGCCTGCCGCGATGGCAGCCATCACCATTTCCTCACGCTCAGGCGGAAAGGCGCAGACACTCACGAAATACGGAGCCTCGACGGTGAGCATTTCCCTGTAGTCGGAATACATCGTTGTTCCCGGAAACTCGCTGGCAAAGGCTTCGGCATTCCTCGGAGTGCGGGTGGCGGCGGCGGCAAGATGCACGAGACCTGCGCTGCGTTTCATGCTCAGGGCATGGGCATAGGCTATCGAGTGGCGTCCAGCCCGGCCTTGACCGCCGGTTCCGCATCCAATGATGACGGCGCGCATCGGGGAACTCATTTCGTTGCTCCTTTCCAGTCAAGGACGGCCGAGAACAAGCGTCGCTCCTTGAGGCCTGCATAGGCGTCCGGCGCCTCCGTGTAGGGAAGGACGGCATCTAGAAAATCGGAGGACTTGAAACGCCCCGCCCGGATATGCTCGATCACGCGCTGGCGTTCCTCCATTCCCCGATCGCGCGGGGTGATGATGATGGATCCCTCTCCTGGGGCCGTGTGGTCTGGATTCCAGGAAACGGGTTCGAGGTAGTTTGCTTGAAAGATCAGCCGCGGCCAGTCGCCTCCGTAGAAATGAATCGGCTCGACGGTGTAGTCGGCGGAATAGTTCTGCGGCTTGCGGCGAAGCAGGGAGCGCGCAAGCTCAACGCCTGGCGAGGAGCCCGATGCCTCGACGACGATGTCCGCGCCACCATTGGTGAAAACGCCGAGACGCTCCTTGAGATTTTTGTCGGCGGCGGAGACGGCGAGGGCGGCTCCATTCCTGAGGGCACGCTCAAGGCGGGATTCCTCCATGTCCACCACGGCCACTCGGCAACCTGCCAGCAAAAGCCATTTTGCCGAAAGCGATCCGATGAGGCCCTGCCCGATGACGATCGCGGTCTCGCCGGGTTTCGGCATAGCCGCCTCGACGCCACGCAGGGGGATGGCGGCGAGCTCTGTGAGGATGTAATTCAGCGGCTCCGCTCCAGCGGGCAGCAATGCGGGACGGTCGGTATCATTCGTTGAGGCCACCAGCTCCGCGCTGTGCGCTCCGTAAAGGGTCCTCATATTCACAAGTGGACGGGTGTTTCTTGCGCTCACCAGATCGCCGACGCGCCAACCTTTCGCCTCGCTGCCTACCTCGATGATTTCTCCGACCGAGGTATAGCCTGGCACATAGGGAAACTTTTCCGCCGCGCCATAGTGCCCGGCGAGCATGCGAAGTTCCGTTCCCGGCGAGATAATCGAGTAATGGGTGCGGATGACAACCTCTGTGGGACCGCATTCATTCCGCTGCACGGTGGAGAGGGTCACTTTGTTCGGTTCGCTAAAAACGACGGCTGGGATTGGTGTGTTCACGGCATCCTGCTTAGGCGGCTCATTGGCAGGCTTCAAATGAACAAATCGGCTATTTATTCCACTTTTCGGTTTTTTGGATTTGCTGATAGGCGCAACTTGACAGAGAAATGAGGCACTACCTTTGATTTCCCGGCATTGTCGAATTCCTTTCAAAAACTCAGCACCATTCTTCTCCGCAAGCCCGCCACATTTGTTTGCGGTTGGTCTCAAGAGACAACTCTGCGCCGTTGCCCCATGCACGATCATGAGGTCATGGAACTCGTTTACCATCCGTCAGGGGAGGCGATATCATGCCTGGAGGACAGAACGGAAATCGTCTACTCCGACAGGAGTGTGGTGCTTTACTCCGCGCGGGTTCGTCATGATCAAGCTCCTTCGCGCCCCGGAGCGGATGTTTGCATTCATCTAAAGGTTCCTTCGAAAGCGGCCGACCTCTTTCCGGCAGCGGATTGCTTCGCGCATCTTTCTGACCCCTCGATCGGTGAAGAGTTTTGGTCTCTGTCGCGGGCCATTCCAATGTCCGGTTCTCCCACATCATGCATTCTGGACCTCCGTGTCACGGCACTTCTCCTGCGGCTTTGCGCGATCTCGGAAAGCGAAATCCGTATTTCCGATCCGCAAAAGGTCTTTGTTCAGAATGCGCGACAATTCATGCAGGAGCACTTCGGTTCGATTCACTGCGTTGCTGAAGTGGCTGGACACGCTGGTGTGAGCGAGGACTACCTGCGCCACCTCTTTCAAAGGTTGGAGGGAATTTCCATGACGCAATACCTCGCAAGATTACGACTCGACCGCGCCAAGGACTTGTTGAGGCATTCCCGGCTTCCGCTGAAAGCGATCGCAAGCCAGTGCGGGTTTCAAACGGACCGCTATTTTTGCACCCGCTTTCTTGCATACACAGGGCTATCCCCGCTCGCATTTCGGAGGCAACCCGGAGGGCCTCGTCCACCGGACCTTTAGAGAAGCCGTCGCATTGACGAGGCGTCGGATTGGAAGAATTCCGCAAGCTCAGGGAAGGGCTTTACGACGATAAGAATAGGAGTGGATTGCGAGGGTGTTTAACACCTCTGTTTCTTTGATGTCACATTCTCTGGGTGGGTTGTTTCGCAGTTGTGCATATGGCGCAGCGTGATTGCCAAAATACAGGTGTAAAAGTCTTCACCGGATGAGAAGCTGATGATTCTCGCGGTAGGCGCGGGGTGTCGTGCCCGTGGCTGCTTTGAATATCCGGTAAAAGTGGGAGAGGTTTTCGAATCCGCAATCAAAACAGATTTCGAGGATTTTCTTGGTGCCTGTGCGTAGTTCCCTGGAGGCGAATTCCATGCGGGCGGCATTGACGGCTTCTGTGGCGGTGATGCCGTGGAAGCGTTGGAGGCTGGCATTCACATGCTGGGAGGTTCGTCCGCAGCTTCGGGCAAGCGCCTCTGTTCCGCCTGTAAAAATCCCGGGGTTCTTCAGTTGGCTGAGTCCGCGGACGAGCCAATCCGGCCCGCGCTGCAGGTTTTGGGATTTCTGGTCGTTCCGGAGTTCTCGGAAAAGTTCGAGCAGGAAAATGTCGATATCGCACTGCTCCCGTCGGCTCGCATCGAGGCGACCAACCCAATATCCAAGCCAGTCGAGACGGGAAGGGGAAAGCCGGGTTGTCTCTGGCAGCGGGCCTTTCCTCCAAAACCACCGCGTTTCGGAGGGGAAATAGCGCGCCTTGATGAAATCGAGTGTGGATTGGGGGAATGCGATGTTCACAATCACGAATCCTTGCCGCGATGTGGAGGCGAGAGAGTGGGAATCCGTCGAGCGCACAAAGACCATGTCGCCTGTCTCCAGCAGTGATTCTCTGCCATTCACCTTGTGGAGGGTCTGCCCCTGTTCAATCCAAAAAACCTCAGAGAAGTCCTGTTTATGGGAAGGAGCGGCATCTCTGCCATCCAATGCCGCCCTCACAATGTGAAACGATTCCCCTTTTTGAACAAGCTTGGACCAAAAGAAGCGCTTCATAAAAATATTTCTATAACATAAAATAATCTTTCGACAAAGGAAGACGCGCTGTCTGGGGTTGCCTATATTTGACGGCCTTATGAGCAACACCTACACCAAACCCCGGTTGACCACTGAACAGGTTGAGAAATTCAGTCGCGAAGGATATCTGCTTCCCAAGGAACCTGTGTTTTCACAGAGTGAATTCGCCGCCTTGAGGGCACACTTCGAGGAAAAGATCGCCAACCTTCCATCAGATGTTCGTCCGGAATCCATGGATGTCCCGCACTTCATGGACACCGAACTTTTCCGCTGGGCCATGTCGGATGCCGTTCTTGACCTTGTCGAACCGATCATCGGTTCCGACATTGCCCTTTTCTCGACGCATTTCATTTGCAAGCCGAAGGGCGACGGCAAGCGCGTGCCTTGGCATGAGGACTCGGCCTACTGGAAATCAATGGTCGCCTGGAGCGACGATGCGAAGGCTCCGACAGAGATCGTTACCGTATGGTTGGCGGTAGATCCCTCCACTCTGGTGAATGGATGCATGAAGGTCATTCCACGGACCCATGCCGAAGGGCAAAAAGGGTTTTCGGACTATGTGGATGTCGATACGGCAAAAAATGTTTTCCATCTGGAGATCGATCCCGTGCAACGGCGGGAGGAACTCGCGGTGCCTTGTATTCTGGAGGCGGGCCAGTGCAGCCTGCACGATGCCCGCTTGATGCACGGAAGTGAGCCCAACACGAGCGATATCCGCCGCTGCGGCTACACGATGCGATTCATGGGAACCAATGTGAAGTTGAATCCCGAGGTCGAGACTTACCACCACATCTACCTCGCCCGTGGAAAGGACAAGGCCGGCAACAACTATGCCGACCCGACCAAGACCTACCCGGATAAGGCAAGGTATCGCGAGGTTAACCGCAAGCGCATGCATTGATTGTTTGATTTCATGGCGGAAGTGCTAGACCGCACTTCCGCCAAAGAACCATACCTATGAGTCTCAAAATCGAATCAAACGAATACCGCTGGATCGAAAACTGGATTACGATCCCCGAATCGCCACTTGGAAAAACAAACGGTCGCACCCACGGCGTTACTGTCCTAAAAAATGGGGATGTCGTCATTTTTCATCAGGCCGATCCTGCTATACTCTTCTACTCGCCCGATGGAGTCCTTCTGAAAAAATGGGGGAATTTTCCAGGTGCCCATGGGCTGACTCTCGTGGAGGAAGATGGCCGCGAGCTTTTGTGGCTTGTGGATGAGCAGACCAAATCCGTCGTCAAAACAACCCTCGATGGAGAAGTCTTGATGAGTCTGCCCCAATCGCCACATCCCGAATACGCCAGCGGAAATTACATTCCCACATGGGCGGCTGTGGCGGAGGAGCGCTTCGGCGGCAATGGCGACATCTGGGTCACCGACGGCTACGGTTCGCATCTTGTTCATCGCTTCAACCGAAGCGGTGCCTATCTGGGAACGCTCGATGGTTCGGAAGGGGCTGGTCGATTCAGCTGCCCGCATGGATTGGCGCTCGATACTCGCCGCTCCGAGGCCGAATTCTATATCGCCGACCGTGGGAACAGTCGTTTTCAAGTCTATGGTATGGATGGAACCTATCGCCGAAGCCTCGGCGCGGATTTCCTGCACAGCCCGGATGTCAGCGTCCGCATGGGAGACAAACTGATCGTCCCGGAATTGGTTGCGGGAATCACGGTTCTTGATGCCGGGGACCATCTTGTCGCTCGGCTCGGCTTTCAATCTGGAGCCGATAGCCAGCAAGGATGGCCCAACAACCGCGAATGGGTCTGCGAGGGCAAATTCAACAGCCCGCACTCCGCCGCCGCCGACGCGCACGGGAATATCTATATCGTCGAATGGATCACTGGGGGTCGCGTCACCAAACTGGAGAGGATGGTAAAATAATCGCTGAAACAGGAGCCACTGCTTTTCGCGAGGATCCGATGGTTCTGGGGGGGCTAATTTCGGTCTTGATGGATTGTCACGCTTTTGGGGATGAGTGGGGATGGGGTCGTTGACAGGCTGTCGACCAGCCAGTCGTTGATGTCATCCCATCTTGAAAATAGCACGGTGCCGGGGGCGTGCCATTTGCTTTGGTCGGCGAGAACGATGCGGCGCTTGGCGCGGGCGATGATGTTTTTTTTGATCTCGCTTTCAGTGAACTCTGTGGTCCAACAGCCTTCGGAATTCAAACCTGTGGCGCCGATGAGGGCGAAGTCGAATTGAAGATTTGCAAAGGCGTTGATGGCAGTGCCTCCGACGAGGGCGCCGCTGACTTTGCGCAATTCCCCGCCGATACAGATAATGTTGGATTCGGCATGGGAGCACGCAGCGACCAAGGCGACGGAGTGCGTAATCAAGCGGATGTCCGCGCGACGCATGAGCAACTTTCCCGCTTCCAGACAGGTGGAGCCGGCATCCACAAAAACGCTGGATCCACCCGGGATGAGGTCATTCGCCTTGGTGGCGATAGATTTCTTTTCGGTGTTGTGGCGTTGCTGGCGTTCATCGAAGGAAATTTCTGTGCGGGCATACAGGGGATCAAGGACGCCGCCATGCACGCGGATGAGATCGCCTGCCCGCTCGAGTTCGCTCAAATCACGGCGAAGGGTGGCTGGCGAGACTTGGAAAAGTTGTTGAAGTTCCGCAAAGCTTAGGCGCTGCTTTTCCCTCACAATTTTTCGAATCGAGTTATGTCTTTCTTGAGCGAACATTATCGTTTGTTATTACTTTGATCGTAGAGTTAGTCTTATCCCACTTTTTATGACTGCAAAATTCAAGTCTTTGGCAGCAGCTCAATTTCCTCATATAGCACGCCTTGAGGAGAAAGAAGACCTTATTCCCTATTCGTTTGATGGCACGGCGACATTTCAGACCATGCCGGATCTCGTGCTATTTCCGACCAGCGCGGAGGAGGTGGCTGGACTGGTGAAGAACGCTGGGGAATGCGGAGTCCCGGTGGTCACGCGCGGTTCGGGCACGGGATTGAGCGGAGGGAGTATTCCTGTGGAGGGAAGTGTGGTTCTGTGCCTTTCGAAAATGAACCGCATTCTGGAGGTGGATGAAAAAAACCTCACTCTGCTCGCAGAGGCAGGCGCCATCACGCTCGACGTGGCTACGGCTGCCGAAAAGGCCGGGCTGTTCTATCCCCCGGACCCAGGCTCGATGAAGATTTCAACGATCGGTGGCAATGTCGCGGAAAACTCCGGCGGACTGCGCGGGCTGAAGTATGGCGTGACGAAAGATTATGTGATGGGCTTGGAAGTCGTGCTGGCCTCGGGAGAGGTCATTTTCACAGGCAACAAATGCGTGAAGGATGTTGCCGGATACTCGCTCCGGGACCTCTTCATCGGCTCCGAGGGGACTCTCGGCATTGTCACCAAGGTCCTGCTCAAACTCATCCCAAAACCCGCCACGCGCCGCACGCTCATGGCTGTCTTTGCAACGATGGAGAGCGCCGCCGAGACGGTGTCGGCCATCATTGCCGCAAAGATCATTCCCTGCACCCTGGAGTTCCTCGACGCGGTGACGATCAATTGCGTGGAGGATTTTGCCAAGGTTGGCCTTCCCCGCGATGCGGCAGCGATTTTGTTGATTGAGACAGACGGCCACCCTGCCGCAGTCGCCGAGGAGGCGGACCGCATGGCCGAACTCGCCCGCCAGCATGGGGCGACCTCTGTGCAAGTCGCCGAAACCGCTGAACAGGCTTCAGCCCTTGCCACGGCGCGCCGCGCGGCCTTTTCTTCGCTCGCTCGCGTCGCGCCGACGACGATTCTGGAGGACGCCACGGTTCCTCGCAGCGAGTTGGCGAAAATGATCCGCTTCATTCAAGAGACCGGCCAACGCCACAATCTCAAAATTGGAACCTTCGGCCACATGGGCGACGGCAACCTTCACCCGACTTTCCTGACCAACGAGCGCAATCACGAGGAAATGCACCGTGTCGAACTCGCGATGAAAGAGATCTTCGATTTCGCCGTCTCGCTCGGAGGCACCATCACCGGCGAACACGGAGTCGGTCTCGCCAAAAAAGAATTCCTTAAAGCCGCCACAAGCGACCTGAACCTCGAAATCATGCGCCGCATGAAATCCGCCTTCGATCCGGCAGGAATACTTAATCCGAGGAAAATCTTCAACGCCTGAGGCGTTGGAAATTCAATATCCAACATCGAACTCCCAACATTAACACTCCATGAGTCCTGCAAAAGAATCAGAGGTCCATACCACTCAAAATCCCCGCCCCACTTCATTGGATGTTGGAAGCTCTGTGTTGAATGTTGGATGTTCAGGGGCTGGCTCGCACTCAACCCACGGAGGCCTCAAAGACCTCGACTACTCCATCCTCCAGCAGTGCATGCACTGCGGCATGTGTCTGCCGACCTGTCCGACCTACGATGCCACAAAAATGGAGCGCAACAGCCCGAGGGGACGCATTTCGCTCATGCGGGCGATTGCCGATGGCAAAATGGATGCGACTCGGACCTTCGGTGAGGAGATGTATTTCTGCCTCGGTTGCTTGGCCTGTGAAACCGCTTGCCCAGCCGGTGTGGAGTATGGACATCTCTTTGAAGTTGCGCGCTCGGAGGTCGAAAAATCGGGCGCGCTCAACAACCCGCGCCGCAATGCGATTCGCAGTGTTCTTTTGAAGGGGCTTTTCACCCGTCCGCGCCTTTTGCGCTTGGTCGGCAGGGGACTCTGGTTCTATCAGGCCAGCGGGGCGCAGTGGATTTTTCGCACGCTCAAGCTCAATGCGCTCCTGCCAAAAAAATTTCGGAATCTGGAAACCCAAACTCCGACAGCACGTGCCACTTTTTCGTGCGACATCATTCGCCCAGTTGAAGCGCATGCGGCGCCTCGTCACCGCGTTGGCATGCTCACGGGCTGCGTGCAGGACATCATCCTCTCGGATGTGAACCGCGACACGGTGGATGTGCTTCTGGCCAATGGCTGCGAGGTCCACACGCCGAAGGTGCAGGTTTGTTGCGGCTCGCTTCATGCCCACAATGGCGAACTGGAAACGGCCAGTGACCTTGCGCGCCGATTGATCGATTCTTTCGATCTGGAAAATCTCGACGCCATCATCACGAACGCCGCTGGCTGCGGTTCTCATCTTAAAACCTATGGACGCCTCCTCGAAGGCGATGCCGCCTATTCCAAAAAAGCCGCGCAATGGTCAGTGAAGCTCAAGGACATTCACGAATTCTTATCAGAAATCGGAATCCGCCAACCCCAGACAACGGCCACGCCTCACCGCGTCACCTACCACGAGGCATGTCACCTGTGCCACGGGCAGAAAATCACCAAGCAACCGCGCGAGGTTTTAAAATCGATTCCCGGACTCGAACTCGTGGAACTTCCCGAATCCACCTGGTGCTGCGGCAGCGCCGGCATCTACAACATCACGCAGCCAGAAATGGCCGCCGACTTGCAGGAACGAAAACTCAAAAACATCCTCTCTACCGGCGTCGATACGGTCGCGACAGCCAACCCCGGTTGTCACCTCCAACTCGTGGATGGCGCCCGACGTGCCGGTCGCACTCTTGAAGTCGCACATCCGATCTCGCTTCTTGCTATGGCTTATAGGGCGGAGAAGGTAGTCGGATGAAACTGTAGATTGTTTGGCCGTTTCATTTTTGCTAAAAGAAAATTGGCCCCCCTTTGGGTTTCTGGCTACAATGTGAGCATGAGCACGGTTCTCGAAATCGGAAAAGCTATTGAAAAACTTCCTCGTAATGAAGTTTTTGCAATAGCTGATTGGATCTCTAAGCGTTTTTCCGATGCTTGGGATGCTCAGATTAAGGAGGATGTCCTTACAGGCGCCTTGGATCATTTGGTTAATGAAGCTTTGGCGGAATACCGCACGGGAGCCATAACCAATTTTCCACCAGATACAAAGTAAGGCTACTAAGAAATTTTGGAAGTGTTACTTGAATCTTCCGGAACCGATACAAAAAAACGGCTCTCAAACAGTATAACTTGTGGATCAGGGACCCAGCCCATTCATCCTTGCAGTTCAAAAAAATCAATGACACCTGGTCGTGCCGGGTTACTGATAACTATCGCGCTCTCGGGGTAAAATCTGGGGATACAATTATTTGGTTTTGGATCGGCGCGCATGGGGAATACGAGACCCTTATCCGACGGAAAAATTAGCCTTTTCGAGATTTCAGGAATTCATGCCGAATTTTCAGAGAGTCGGGGGTGTCTTTTTTAATGAAACCAAATCGGACTATAGTCCGAACTACGCTCAAATTCCTCAATCCGCAGTGAGGTAAGAACTATGGGGTCTTCAAGTCGCGCATCCCGAGTTCTTCTGCCAAAGCGAGACAGTCTTTGATTGGCAGAATCCCGTCTGAGGTTCCGGGACCGAAGAGGCAGGAGGCGGCGGTGGCGACTCCGTAGCGGAGGGCTGTGTCGATCGGGAGGTCTTCGTGCAAGCCGAAGAGGACGCCGGCCGCAAAGGCATCCCCAGCGCCGACTGTTCCGATGATGCGCTCTTGAGGCACATGGAGGCTGCCCTGGATGTGGAACTTTCCATCATGTCCGAGCGCGCAGGCGCCCTCAGGGAAGTGGACGATGACCCACTCGCCGACGCCGGAGCCAAGGAGTTGGCGGGAGGCGTATTCGATCGCCGACAGGGAAACGAGGCCGCCCGGCTTGGTGGGGATGCCGGTTGTCCGTTCGATTTCGAACTCGTTCATGATGCAATAGTCTGTGTGGCGCAGCTCCGGAAGAACGATCTGCGCGAAGCGCTGGCTGTCCTCGCTCACGACATCGATGCTGGTTTTGAATCCGGCATCCCGCGCCGCGTGCAGCACACGGGCGGCGGCGGTGCCGAATTCCGCATTGGGTTGATCGAGTAAATCGAGGAGCAGCAGGTAGCCAAGGTGGAAGATTTTGGCATCCGATCCGGCGAATGAAAAATGTTCGGGTGCGAGGAAGGCGTTGGCTCCACGCTGATGGAAAAAAGTGCGGCGTCCGGTGGCTTGGACTGTCATCACATCGGTGTAAGAGGTGGGTGCCGTCGCGTGTCGGAGAATGCGGGTGCGATCGACGCCGTGTGCATCGCATTGTTCGTGAATCCAGTCCCCATAGGCATCCGCGCCGATTAGGCCGATGCCTGCAAGTGGAAAAGGGGCGCCCAGGCGAGCGAGGTCGAGGAGCACATTGAAGGGTGCGCCGCCGTTGCCGGTCGTTTCAGTTAGGATGTTGGCGAGCGCGTCCTGCTGCGGATAGGTGTCGAT